>MEDZ01000012.1 GCA_001724275.1 Gemmatimonadetes bacterium SCN 70-22 | reverse complement strand
CTCGACGCGCGGCTCGACGCGCGGCTCGACGCGCGGCTCGACGCGCGGCTCGACGCGCGACTCGCCGCGTGACTCGCCGCGTGACTCGCCGCGTGACTCGCCGCGTGACTCGACACGCGGAGCCGGCACGGCGCGCGCCGGCAGCTCCGCTTCGGCGCGCTCCACCGGCGCCGCAGCCGGCGCCTCGGCGGCCGGGCGTTCGGCGCGCTCCGTGCGTTCACCGCGCTCCTCGCGGTCACGCCCGCGGCCACGACCGCCACGACGCCCGCGACGCCCTGCCCGCTCCTCGCGGGCGGCGCCCCCTTCCTCCGTGCCCAGCGCCGGGCGGCGCGGCGCCTCGCCCGGAGCTGCAGCTGCCGGGACGACTCCGGCCGGCCCGACCTCGAGCTGCCCGTTCTCCAGCTTGGTGATCGTGACCAGTCCCTTCTCCGAGGCATCGGAGACGAACTTGGAGAACTTCGAGTAGCCGTAGTTCTTCTCGTCGAAGGTGGCGTCGATGTCCTGCATGACCTGCTTCAGGCGGTCCGAGCGCATCACGTCGCCGTTCTTCTTCATCCGGCCGATGGCCTCGACGACCAGTTCCCAGGGGTCCCACTTCTGCACGTCTTCCTCGCTGGACTTCACCAGCCCGGCGAGCGCGTTGTAGCTGTAATACTCGTCGCAGTTCATGACGAGCAGGTCGCTGGACGACTCCCGGATGCCGACGCCGATGACGTACTTGCCGTACTCCTTCAGCTTGGTCACCAGCGACGCGAAGTCCGAGTCGCCGGAGAGCAGGATGTAGGTCCCGATCTCGGAGCGCGTGAAGACCAGCTCCATCGCGTCGACCGCGAGGCGGATGTCGGTGGCGTTCTTCTTGGACGAGCCGTAGGCCGGGGCCATGATCATGTCGATCGACGACTCGGCGAGCGGGACGATGTACTGCGGGTAGCGTCGCCAGTCGGCGTAGGCGCGCTGCACGGCCACCTTCCCCTTGATGATGTCCGACGACAGGAGCGAGCGAAGCTCGCCGGCCAGGTCGGAGCGGATCCCCATCGTGACGTTGTCGAAGTCGATGAGGAGGGCGGCGTTAGGCGCGTGCTGGATCGGGGGGCCGTACATCCCGGACGTCGTGGGGGCGGGCAAGGCCTGCGGGCCCCGGTGCAACGGGGCGATCGGCGCGCGCGACGGGGCGTGCCGGGGGGTGCGAGCGTTCATGTGGTCAGAACGGGTGCGGGCGCCTTGGCGCCCATTGGTTTGGGTGCCGCTCCGGCACGCACTGTCGCGGACCGGGCGAGTGACTCCGGCGCCGGCGGTCGGGACCCTGCGGCCACTCCCCGCGTCGTGCGCCTCCGTCCCCCGGGTGACGGGCCGCGCGCGCACCGACTCCCCACGACGACGCGGAGACACCGATGTCGCACGACCTCGTCGGTACCCGTCAGGCAGTGCGGGGCTCACATGACCCGCTCCCCCACCCCACCGGCACGACCGTTGGACTCGTAAATCTAATGGGAGCGTAGGGGTGGAGTGCCACCCCCCCCGGCACTTCCGGCCGATCGGCGGCGTCAGACCCCCATCGCCTTGATGATCACCCGCTTGGGACGCTCCCCGTCCCACTCCCCGTAGAACACGCGTTGCCACGGGCCGAGGTCGAGTCGCCCGTCGGTCACCGGGACGATCACCTCATGCCCAACGGCGAGCGAGCGCAGGTGAGCCGCGGCGTTGTCTTCCCCCGTCCCGCTGTTGTGGCGATAGCTCTCCGGGCTCCAGGGGGCGATGCGCTCCTCGAGCCAGTCGAGGATGTCCTTCCAGAGTCCCGGCTCGTGGTCGTTCACGAAGACGGACGCGGAGATGTGCATGGCCGAGACGAGGACGAACCCCTCACGGATCCCGGCGGCGGCACGGCACGCCTCGACTCGCTCGGTGATGTCGATGATCTCGTGGCGCTTGCGGGTGGTGAAGGTGAGATAGGTGGTGTGGGTGTGCATGGAGACGGGAGACGGGGGACGGGAGACGGGAGGGCGGCTTGGCCGATCGTCGATGCTGCAGCCGCGGGTACGGAGGGCGCAAGCCGCGGCGTGGTGGCGGTGCCGAGGGGCGCACCCTCCCGCCGGGGAGTGATTGTCTCCATGCTCCCCGGGACTCCGACCGCGTACCTTTCGCGAAACCCGCTCCCCCACCCCCCGTACGTGAGATCACCCGGATTTCGCACACGGCTCTTCACGATCCTCTCGCTGTTCGCCTTCGTCCCTGCGCTGGCGTTGACGCTCGTGTGGGGAGCGGTGACGCTGCGAGCGTTGCCGCTGGTATCGGGGAGCGCGGCATGGGAGCGGGTGGCGGAATCGGGGCGGCGGGCCGTCGCGGCGGTCCGAGCGGCGCCGCTGACCACCGCTCAGGAAGGTGCGCTGCGCACGCACGAACTCGAACTCGAGGAATCGGTGACGCAAGCCCGCCGCTTCAGCTTTCTGGCCAACCGCCTCGTGCCGGTCATCGTCGTCAGTGCCCTGCTCGCCCTGGCGATTCTCTGGGTCGCGGCGTCGCGCGTCGCGGGGCACCTGTCGCGCCAGATGAGCCGCCCCCTCGACGAGCTGGTGGGGTGGACGGGGCGCATCGAACGCGGGGAACCGCTCCCCGAGGGCGTCCCGGCGCGCGGCGCGCCGGAATTCGCCGTCCTTCGCGACCGGATGCGGACCATGGCCCGCGAATTGGCGGTGGGACGAGAGCGCGCCCTCGAGGCGGAGCGCCTTCGCGCCTACCGTGAGACGGCCCAGCGCGTCGCGCACGAGATCAAGAACCCGCTCACCCCGATCCAGTTCGCCATCGCCCGCCTGCGTCGCGATGCCAGCGAGGGGCAGCGGGACGCACTCGACGTCCTGGAGAGCGAGACCCGTCGGCTCGATGCGCTGGCGCGGAGCTTTTCACAGTTTGGCCGGCTCCCGTCGGGACCGGCGGCCGACGTGGACCTGGCCGAGCTGGCACGTTATACGGCGCAGGCGTCGGTCCCGCCGGGCATCACCCTCACCGTGGACGCCGAGCCCGCCGTGCCCATGGTGCACGGACACCACGATGCCCTGCAGCGGGCGCTGAGCAACGTCCTCCTCAACGCCGTCGACGCCTGCGCCGGCCAGGGATCGATCCGCGTGCGGGTGGCGCGCGCGACGATGGACGGTGGTGCCGCGGTTTGCGTGTCGGTGACCGACAGCGGCACGGGGATCGCAGCCGAGCTCCTGCCGACCATCTGGGACCCCTACGTCACCCACAAGGCGGGGGGGACGGGGCTCGGACTCGCTATCGCGCGCCAGACGATTCTGGCGCATCATGGGGACGTGCGCGCCGAGAGCACCCCTGGGACCGGGACGACGATCCGCTTCATCCTCCCGGTCTCCCCTTCCACTCCCGAGGTTGCGTGATGGGTCCTGAAGTCCTGGTGCCGTTGGGCGCCTTCGCGATGGTCACGACGATCGTCACCTCGGTGCTGCGCTATCGCGAGCGCATGCGGCGCGCGGATCGCGAGGCGCTGATGCCGACGAACGGCGAGACCTCCCTGCGCCTGGAGCGGATCGAGGCGGCTATCGAGGCCATCGCCGTCGAGGTCGAGCGGATCTCGGAGGGGCAGCGCTTCGTGACCAGGCTGCTGGCCGAGCGCGCCAAGGATGCGCCGGCCATTGCGCCCGGCGAGCGGCACACCCCGTGAGCCGGCGCGCCGCATGATGCTGACTTCGGGAGCCGACGTCGCCCTGGCCGCCGTGGTGCTGGGGACGATCAGCGGGACGATCATCACGGTCGTGAAGACCATCGCGAGCCGGGCGAGCGCCCGCGAGCGGGAACGCCTCGGCATGGGGGGCGACACGGAGTTGCGCCTGCAGCGCATGGAACAGGCGATCGACGCGATCGCCATCGAGGTCGAGCGCATGTCGGAGTCGCAGCGTTTCACGGCCAAGGTGCTGGCCGAACGCCTGCCGCCGTCCGAGCGCGCGCTCCCGCCGCACCAGTCGAGCTGACCCGGAGAACCGACGATGCACCCACACTTCGACGACGCCCTCACCAGCTTCCTCGCCGGCGCTCCCGGGCTCGCCGGGCAGGGGACCGAAGCACTCCCCAACGAGGCGCGGGACGCCGTGCGCCAGGCGGTGCGCGACGCGATTCGCGGGGCCCGCGAAGGGGCGAACCAGGCGGTCACCGTGCAGTCGACGGCCCCCCAGGCGACGATCGACGCCCTCCGCGGGCAGATCGAAGCCGAGAAGACGGCCATCGACAAGCTCACCGCGCAGCTGACGGGGACGACGTCCAACGCGGCCGAGCGGGCCATCACCAGCCAGATCGAGCAGTCGCAGGAGCGGCTGACGTCGCTGCAAAGCCAGCTCGACCATGCGTTAGGCGTCGCCACGGTGACCCCCGAGATCGCGCTCCCCCCGGTGCTCCCGAACGACATGATCCCGCAGAAGGCGGTGGACATCACCTACGCCTTCTTCGCCACGGTCGCCCTGATCGCCATCGGCGCGCCCATCGCGCGCGCCTTCGCCCGGCGCATGGACCGGAGGGGACAGGCCATGGCGGCGGCGCCGTCGAGCCTCGAGCCGCGGCTGGACCGCATCGAGCAGGCGATCGAGGCGATCGCCATCGAGGTGGAGCGCGTCTCGGAAGGGCAGCGCTTCACGAACAAGGTGATCGGCGAGCTGCGCGCCCTCCCCGCGCCCAACCCGTTGGAGCAGTGGCCACGGCAGGAGGGGAAGGAAGCGCTCCCGGCCAAGCGGCAGGGCGACGCATGACCACGGCGCGACGGAGGCCTCACCTGACCGGTCGGCCGTTTCCCGCGGCGCGCCTGACGCTTCCTGTCATCGACGCGCCGTGCCGACCGTCCTGATCATCGACGACGAGGCGAACATCCGGCGCATGGTCGGGGCGCTGCTCGCTTCCGAGGGTTACGACGTGCGCGAGGCGCCGAGCGGCGCCGAGGGCGTGGCGATGGCGCTCGAGTCGGAGCCCGACGTCGCGCTCGTCGACCTCATGATGCCCGGGGCCATGGACGGCATCGCCGTCCTCGCTGCATTGCGCGAGCGGTACCCCGACCTCCCGGTCGTCATGATGAGCGGCAAGGCCGGGCTGGCCGACGCCGTGCGCGCCACGAAGCTTGGCGCGTTCAACTTCCTCGAGAAGCCGCTGTCCCCCGAGGGCGTCCTCCTCTCGCTCAGTTCGGCGCTCGAGTTGCGGCTGGCGAAGCGCGAGGCGCAGGTGCTCCGTGCGGACCTCGGGCTGGCGGGGGAGATGATCGGCGAGAGCGCGGCGATGCGGGCCCTCCGCTCGCTCATCGCGCGCATCGCCCCGACCGACGCCCGGGTGCTGATCTCCGGGGAATCCGGGACGGGGAAGGAACTCGTCGCCGCGGCGATCCACGCGGGAAGCGGACGGCGCGACCGTCCGTTCGTGCGCGTCAACTGCGCCGCGATCCCCCGCGACCTGGTGGAGAGCGAGATGTTCGGCCACGAGCGCGGCGCCTTCACCGGGGCCACCGAACGACGCATCGGACGATTCGAGCTGGCGCACCGGGGGACGCTCCTCCTCGACGAGGTGGGAGACCTGGGGAGCGAGGCCCAGGCCAAGCTGCTGCGCGCCATCGAGGCACGCGAGATCGAGCGCGTCGGGGGCGGCAAGCCGATCGCCGTCGACGTGCGCATCGTCGCGGCGACCAACAAGGACCTGACCCGCGCGGCGCGCGAGGGAGGGTTCCGCGAGGACCTCCTCTTTCGCCTGAACGTGATCCCGCTCTCCCTCCCCCCGCTGCGGGAACGGCCGAGCGACATCCCCCTCCTGGTGCAGCACTTCGCGGCGCTCACACGCCTGCGCACGGGGCGCGCGCTCCCCGCATGGACGGAGCCGGCGATGCAGCTGCTGCAACGCTACCGCTGGCCAGGCAACGTGCGCGAGCTCGGCAACATCGTCGAGCGGCTCATCATCCTCCACCCCGGCCAGGAGGTCAGCGCCGAGGAAGTGCGGCGGGTGATCGCCGTCGAGGACGAGGCGATGGCCTCGCCGCGCCGCGCCCCGCTTCCCGACCCCGCCGGGCTCGACGCGCCGCTCGGCGCGATGCTGGACGAGTACGAGCGCCTGCTGATCATGCGTGCCCTGAGTGCGTCGGGGGGGAACATCGCCGAGGCGGCGCGCCGGTTGCAGACCGACCGCCCGAACCTGTACCGACGCATGAAGCGGCTGGAGATCGTTCCGGAGAGCACCCCGACACACCCGGCGTGACATTCCGGCAGGTCGGCAGCGTGCATCGATGGCCGGCGACGGGCGTGGCAGTCGTTGTGCCACCGCGTGCAGCGTGAGATCGTTCTGGACGGTACGCGACGGGCCCCGGGGTGGCCGTCGCCATCACCAGGAGCCGATATGCGTCATCGCTGGAGGTTGGTGGGGCTGGCCCTTGCCGCCGCCCTCACCCCCGCGCAGGGACAGCGGGTGCTCGACGAACGCGTCCTCCCGCGTGAGGTGGCGGACGAGGTGCTGCGCCTGTGGAATGCCCCGGCGACGCTTCGCGTCGACGGCCCCTACACCATCGACGCAGGACGGGAGGTGCCGGGCGACGTCGGTGTGCTCGGCGGCGCGTTGACCGTCGCCGGGCACGTCGCGGGACGCATCGTCGCGGTGAACGCGGACGTTCGCCTGCAGGCCGGGGCGCGGGTGGACAGCGAGATCCTGGTGGTGGGCGGGCGAGTGGTGGGGGGCGACGTGGCGACGGTCGGGGGACAGATCAGGACGTATCGCGCACGACTCGAGTACGCGCGCGATGGCGATCGCCTCGCGCGCCCCGCCGGAGAGGAGCGGGAAGGGTCGTGGTGGCGGCGGCGCGACCGGTGGCGCGACTCCTGGTGGAGTGAGCTGCGCCTCGTCTCGGCCCGGACGTACAACCGCGTGGAGGGGCTCCCGGTGTTCCTCGGCCCCGCCATCGGGCGCGAGTTCGGGTGGGGGCGCCTCGGGATCGACGCCTTCGGCGTATGGCGAAGCGCCGACGGCTTCGAGTGGAAGTCGGAGAACATCGGTCACTCGCTCAAGGGCGAGGTGCGCATCGGGACGGGACGGGGGGTACGCCTCGGCGGGCGACTCTTCGACCTCGTGGAGCCCGTGGAAGCGTGGCACCTGACGGACGAGGAGGTCGGCCTCGCGACGTTCTTCCTCCACCGCGACTTCCGCGACTACTACGACCGGCACGGCGGGAGCCTGTACGCCTCGCTCTTCCGCGGCACCACCGTCGACGCCACGGTCAGCTACTCGGACCAGCGCTGGAGCGACCGCCGCACGCGCGACCCCTTCACGCTGTTCCGGAACGACAAGCCCTGGCGCGAGAACCCGCTGCTGGACGACGGGCGGTTCCACCTCGTGAACACCACGTTCCGCTACGACACGCGCAACGACGAGGGGAATCCGTGGTGGGGGTGGTACATCCTGGCGGACTACGAGTACGGAACGGGGCGCATCACCAACTACGGGACGGCGACTCCGGGCGCCCGCGACCAGACGTTCGGCGGCGCGACGGTGTACGACCGGCTCTTCGTGGACGTGCGTCGCTACAACCGCATCTCCCCGGAAGCATCGCTCAACTTCCGGCTGGTGGGGGGCGGGTGGCTATCGGGGGACGACCTTCCCCTGCAGCGGCGGTTCTCGGTCGGCGGACCGGGGACGCTCGCCGGCTACGACTTCCGCCGCGCGGCGGGGAGCCCGGACGTGTGGCAGTGCAGCACGCCCGCGGTGCCGGGGACGAGCTACCCGGTGGGCGTGCCCGCACAGTGCGATCGTTTCGCGATGGCGCAGCTCGAGTTCCGGGGCGACTTGCAGCTGGACCCGTTCGGGGTGCTCGACGAGGAGCGCGAGTACCGCAAGGCCGGGTGGGGCCATGGAACGCAGTGGGTGGTGTTCGCCGACGCGGGGCGTGGGTGGCTGGTGGGGGCGGAGGATGGCGGGCTGTCGTACGGCAGGCGCTCGCTCCCTCCGCTCTCGACGTTCCGCACCGACGTGGGCCTCGGGCTGGTGCTGGATGACGTGGGGGTATACGTGGCCAAGTCGCTGTCGGATCGCTCGACGCCCGTGAACGTCTTCGTGCGGCTCCGGCCGCGCTTCTAGGACGTGCGCTGGCGGTCCGTGCTGGTGCTGTTCATGGTGGCCGCGGCGGGGGGACCCGTCGCGGCGCAGGGACGTCCCCGCCTCGAGGTCATGCTCCCGTCGCGGGCGATGCTCGGCGAGGAAGGGCCGACGGTTCGCGTGCGCAACGTGCTGAGCGAGCGCTACGTGACCGACCTGCTGCGCAACGGCTTCCCCGCGCGGATCCACTTCCGCGCCGAGCTCTGGACGTCGGGCGGGCTCTTCGACGCGCTGCAGCGGCGTGCGGAGTGGGACGTCCTCGTGCGATTCGACGCATTGCGACAGGAGTATGACGTGGTGCGCGTCGTGCGCGACTCGGCGACGGCCACCGGACACTTCTCGCGGTTCGCCGACGTGGTGGCCGACGTCGAGCGCCCCATGCGGGCCCCGATTGCCCCGCTGCGCGAGCGGAAGCTGCAGTACTACAACGTCACGCTCGAACTGGAGATGCTGTCGGTCTCGGACCTCGACGAGGTGGAGCGGTGGCTGCGCGGGGAGCTCAAGCCGGCGGTCCGGGGCGAGCGAAATCCCGGGACGGCGGTGGGACGTGGGATGCGCACGTTGTTGGCGCGCGTGCTGGGAGGCGAGATGCGGCGGCTGCAGGCGCGCAGCCGGACGTTCCGCCCCTGATGCCAGCGGGGCGCACCGCCAGGTGCGCCCCGTCCGGTCCCCGCGCGCTGGAACGTCTAGCCGTGGGCGTGGCCCTGTGGGTGGGCATGCGGATGGGCATGCGCAGGTCCGTGGGGATGCCCGTGGGCGTGCGCCCTGGCCTGCGCGCGCGCCTCCAGCTCTTCCAGCTGGTGCAGGGTCGCCTCGCCGTAGAACACGCGAATGTAGCGCGCCTGGATCGGCGTGAGGCGCCGCACCGCCCAGCTCAGGTGCACGAAGTGGGGCTCGACGGGGGCGTGGAGCGGATACATCCCGATCTCGCTCGGGAGCCGGTTGGACTTTCGCGTGTTGCAGGAAGAGCAGGCCGTGACGACGTTGGTCCACTCATTGAGCCCACCGCGCGAGAGCGGGATCAGGTGATCGCGCGTGAGCGCCTCGCGCGGCTTGAGTTCCGCCCCCGTCCGACCACAGTACTGGCACTTGTACTGGTCGCGCGCGAAGAGGAAGGTGTTGGTCACCTGGCGGCGGAACCTGCGGGGGACGTGGATGAACTTCGTGAGTCGGATGACCGCGGGCCGCGGCACGGTCAGCTTCTCCGAGCGCACGATGCGTCCCTGCTCCGCCTCGACGATCTCGGCCTTGCCGTCGATCACGAGGCGCAGTGCGCGCTTCAGGGGAACCATGGTGAGCGGCTCGAACGAGGCGTTCAGTGCGAGACAACCGACAATCACGCTGCCCTCCCTCACGGTAGGAATGCGAACTCCCGCCGAAGGTACGGGCGGGAGTCGCGGACACACTATGGCACGACGATGCGGGACATGGACCGCCTGAGGTCCGGCCGCGCGACACGACAGGGCCTCCGTCTACTCGGAAAGCCTAACAGTTCGAAGCATTGCATCGCGAGCACCGACGACCGCATGGTCACCGGCTCAGCGCGGTGGCGGGGACCGGAGTGAGCCAGCCGAACCGGTCGGCGAGGCGCCCCTTGGCGATCCCCATGAACTCGGATTGGATCCTCCTCGTGATCTCGCCGGGCCTTCCCTCCCCCACGTCGACCCGATCGACGGAGCGGATGGGGGTGAGCTCGGCGGCGGTGCCGGTGAAGAACATCTCGTCCGCGATGTAGAGCATTTCGCGCGGGATCTGCTGTTCGCGCACCTCGTAGCCGAAGTCGCGCGCCAGCGTGATCACCGTGTCGCGCGTGATGCCGTGCAGGATCCCGGAGCTGATCCCGGACGTGTACAACACGCCATCGCGAACGATGAAGAGATTCTCGCCGCTTCCCTCCGCCACGTAGCCGAAGGCGTCGAGCATGATCCCTTCGCTGTACTCGTTCTGCTTGGCCTCGAGCTTGGAGAGTTGCGAGTTGAGGTAGTTCCCCCCCGCCTTGGCCATCGTGGGGAAGGTGTCCGGGGCGGCGCGACGCCACGACGAGACGCAGACGTCGACCCCCTGTTCCAGCGCATCATGCCCGAGGTACGTGGGCCACTTGTAGGCGATGATGAAGCACTCGACCGGGACGCCGACCGGGTAGAACCCCATCTGCTGCCCGGTGCGGACGACGATGGGACGGAGGTAGCACTCGCGAAGGTCGTTGGCGGCCACGGTGTCGACCGTCGCCTGCACCAGCTCGTCCACCGTGTAGCGCAGCGGCATGCGGTAGATGCGCGCCGAATCGAGCAGGCGCCGCATGTGCTCGCGCAGCCGGAACACCGCGCCACCGTTGGGCGTGTCGTAGCAGCGTATCCCCTCGAAGACCGACGACCCGTAGTGCACCACGTGCGACATCACGTGGAGGGTCGCGTCTTCCCAGTTCACCAGTTCGCCGTCACGCCAGATCTTTTCCGTACGTCCGGACGAGGCGTCCGCCATGCGATGCTCCAGCTGGGACCCTTCAAGAATAACGGCGGGGCGCACGCGGGGGGAGGGTCCGGCGGGGTGTGCGCCGCTATCCCCCGCCGCCCGCGTCGCGCCACGTGGCGAGGGCGTCGGCGGCGTCGCGCAGCGCGGCATGGGCGTCGGCGGGGGGGGCCACCAGCCGCCCGTCGCGGACCCGGGCCTCACCGTCGACCAGGACCAGCGAGGCCTCGCGGCCGGCCGCCGCCCAGACCAGCGCGTCCTCCGGGGAGAAGGCGGGGGTGGTGCGCGGCGAACCTAACGAGAAGACCGCCAGGTCGGCGCGCTTCCCCACCGCGAGCGTCCCGACCTCCTGTCCCAGGCCGAGGGCCAGCGCCCCGCCTCGCGTCGCGAGGGCGAGCGCGTCGGCGGCCGTGAGGGCATCGCCGCGACGGGTGGCGGCACGCTGCATCAGGAGGGCAACCCGCGCCTCGTCGAGGATGTCGAGCCGGTTGTTGGCGGCGACGGAGTCGGTGCCGATCCCGACCCGCACGCCAGCGGCGAGGATGTCGAGGAGCGGGGCGATGCCGTGCCCGAGCTTGGCGTTCGAGGCGGGGCAGTGCGCGACGGCGCAGTCGTGATGCGCCATGCGCGCGATGTCGGGGGCGGTGGCGCGCACGCAGTGGATCAGGAGCGGTTGCGCCCCCAGGACGCCGAGGCGGTCGAGGAGGGCGACCGGAGAATCCCCCCGTGGCGCCACGGCGATCCCCCGCGCCCGGAGTCCGTCGGCAAAGACCCCCATCGCATCGCGCACCAGCCGCGACTCCGCCTCGCTCTCCGCCAGGTGCACCGCCATGGGGCACCCGGCGCTCTCGGCGAGCCGCGCCGCCGCCACGAACAGCTCGTCGCTCACGGTGTACGGGGCATGCGGCGAGATCCCGAGGCGAACGCGCGGCGACTCCCAGTGCCGCAGCGACGCGAGCCGCTCACGCAGCCCCCGCACCGACGCCGCGCACTGCGACGGGTCGGGGCCGAAGACCTCCTGGTACATGATCCCGCGCACCCCCATCTCCGCCATGGCCTGCAGGGCGACCCCGGATTCGCAGGTATCGGCGTACGTGGTGACGCCGGCGAGGAGCCCCTCGGCAATTCCGACCTTGGCCGAGGCGAGCAGGAGGTCGTGCGTCAGGACCGCCTGACGGGCCCGGGTGAGGCGGACGATCCACGGGCGGAAGTCGAGCTCCTCGAGGAAGCCGCGCATGGCGGTGAGCTCGAGGTGGGTGTGCGTGTTCACCAGCCCGGGAATGAGCACCGCGTCGCCCAGGTCGAGCCGCTCGCCCGGCGGGGCGTCGTCCTTCGGCCCGACCCAGGTGATGTGCCCACCGCGCACCGCGACGGCGCCGTGCGGGATGGGCGGCGTGGCGACCGGGACGACCCATCGGGCGGCGTAGACCCGTGCCGACATCGGATCAGTCGGGGATCTTGAAGGGATTGGCGGTATCGGCCTTCGCCTTCCCCTTGGCGTTGGGGAGCACGCCCGGGGTGGGGCGACCGGTGGCGTTGGGACGAATCGCCGCCGAATCGGCGGCCGTCGGGATGTGGAAGACGTCGGGCGAGATGCCGCCACAGCCGTTGTCGCTCTCGGTGCCGGCCAGGAAGTACTCCTGGTAGAAGCCGTTGGCGCCGCAGGCGGCGGCGACGACCACCGACTCCGGGCGGGGCCAGTCGGGCGGGGTCGGCTTGCGCCGGTACACTTCCATCATGAGCTGCGTGAAGGCGGGGGCGGCCAGGCGCCCGCCCTGCGCATTCGCCATGATCTTCCGGGGCTTGTCGAATCCCATCCAGACGCCGGCGACGAGGTCGGCGGTGTAGCCGACGTACCAGACGTCGGCGCCGTCGTTGGTCGTCCCCGTCTTCCCCCCCGAGGGGACGCGGAAGCCGGCCCCCCACACGCTCCCGGCGGCCGTGCCGCGCAGGACGACGTCCTTCATCATGCTCACCATCAGCCACGCCTCGCCCGGCGACAGGACCTGGGTGCGGGCGGGGCGCGGCGCCCACAGGACCTCGCCCTCCTGGTTCTCCACGCGGAGGATGGCGTTAGGCGCCACGCGCGAGCCGAGGTTGGCGAAGGTGGAGTAGCTGCCGATGAGCTCGAGCGGATAGACGTCGGCCGAGCCGATGAAGATCGACGGATAGGGCGGGATGGGGGTGGTGATGCCGAAGCGCCGGGCCTCGTCGATCACGGCCTGCTCGCCCAGCTCCATCCCCATGCGGATGGCCACGAGGTTGCGCGACTGCGCCAGCCCGTGCCGCATGGTCATCGCCCCCTCGAACTTCATGTCGTAGTTCTGGGGGGTCCACAGCGACCCGTCGACCTGCGGGACGGAGACCGGGACGTCCTCGATGACGGTCGCGGGGGTGCGCCCGCTCTGGATCGCCGTGGCATAGACGATCGGCTTGAACGTGGAGCCGGGCTGCCGCAGCGCCTGCGTGGCGCGGTTGAACTTGGAGTCGTCGAAGTCGCGCCCCCCCACCATGGCGCGCACGGCGCCGGTGCGGGGGTCGACCACCACCACCGCCCCCTGGATGTAGGGCGATTCGGCGCTCGCCGCGTCATCGCGATCGGCGCTGCGCGCCAGGTACTGCTCGTAGGTGGTGTGGGTCCACTTGCCGTACTTCCCTCCCTCGATGGCGCGCAGCTGCGCCTCGAGGGCACGGTCGGCCGCGGTCTGGATGTCGAGATCGAGGGAGGTGTAGACCTTCAGCCCCTCGTCGTAGAGGCGGGCCCCGAACTTCTTCTCCAGCTGCTGCCGCACCCACTCCACGAAGTAGGGGGCGACGTCGCCCGACTCGACGCGTCGCGCCAGCTGCAACGGGTAGGCCTTGGCGAGCGAGGCATCGGCATCGCCGATGGCGCCGCTGCGCCGCATCAGCTCGACGATGGTATTGCGGCGCTGCACCGCGCGCTCGGGGAAGCGCCGCGGGTTGTAGCGCCCCGGCGCCTTGGGCATCGCCGCCAGGGTCGCCGCCTCGGCGACGTTGAGGTCGGCCACGTGCTTGCCGAAGTAGCGCTGGGACGCGGTCTCCACCCCGTACGCCCCGCTCCCCAGGTTGATCTGGTTGAGGTAGAGCTCCAGGATCTTGTCCTTGGAATAGCGGCGCTCGATGTCACGCGCCACGCGCGCTTCCTTGATCTTCCGGATGAGCGACTTCTCGCGCGAGAGGTGCTCGGGAAAGATGTTGCGCGCCAGCTGCATGGTGATGGTCGAGAACCCCTCCTTGAAGTAGCCGGCGCGCAGGTTGCTCACGATCGAGCCCGGGATGCGAAACCAGTCGATCCCGGCGTGCGAGTAGAAGCGCTTGTCCTCGGTGATCACGAAGGCGTCGCGGACGACCTTCGGGATGTCGCCGATGCCCACGAGCGTCCGGCGCTCGAGCCCGAGCTCGGCGACGAAGCGGCCGTCGACGGCGTAGAGCTTCGAGGTCTGCTTGGGCTGGTAGCTCTCGAGGACCGCGATCGAGGGGCAGCGATTGCCGCGGCAGATGAGGTGCCACATCCCGAACGCCCCCCCCATGCCGGCGGCGACCACGAACGTGGTGCCGAGCGCGAGGGCGCGCGTCAGCTGCGGGTGACGCGTGAACCAGGCGAAGCGGCGCGTGCGGCGGGGCGTGCGGCGGGGTGGGGAGCTCGGCATGCGGGGGGTTCGGGGACGGCGTGGCGGCGACCTGCCTGTATACACCGAAGTGCTCGCGCCGGCCGAAGGAGGGCGGTGGAAGGTAACGTCCGCGGCGGGGGAGGGGCAATTCAGCGGAGGGGGCCCGCGCCCGCGACCGGGCCACGCGCCGCCGGCGTGTCGTTAGGACGGCGCAGTGGGCCCGGGCACGGGGAGCGAGTAAGTTTCCGCCATGACGCGCACCTTCCTCGAGGAGCTTGCCTGGCGCGGGCTCCTGTTCCAGCACACCGAGGGCGCCCCGCAGGCGCTCGCGGGGACCGGCATCACCGGCTACTGCGGCTTCGACCCCACCGGGTCGAGCCTTCACATCGGGCACCTCCTCCCCGTGATGGGGCTGGTGCACCTGCAGCGCGCCGGGCACTACCCGGTGGCGCTGGTGGGGGGCGGGACCGGGATGATCGGCGACCCGAGCGGCAGGAGCGCCGAGCGCAACCTGCTGACGCTGGAGCAGGTGGCCGAGAACGCCGCGGCGCTCCGGAAGCAGCTGGAGCGCTTCCTCGACTTCTCGGGGGCATACGCGGCCCGCATGCGCAACAACGCCGACTGGCTGATGTCGCTGCGGCTGGTGGACTTCCTGCGCGACACGGGGAAGCACTTCAGCATCAATCAGATGATGGCCAGGGACTCGGTGAAGTCGCGGCTCGAGACGGGGATCTCGTACACCGAGTTCAGCTACATGCTGCTCCAGGCGTACGACTTCCTCGAGCTCAACCGGCGCGACGGCGTGACGTTGCAGCTGGGAGGGAGCGACCAGTGGGGAAACATCACCGCCGGGACGGAGCTGCTGCGCAAGCACGCGGGGGTCGAGGCGCACGGCGTGACGCTCCCGCTGGTGACCAACGCCGACGGGAGCAAGTTCGGGAAGACGGCGGCGGGGACGAGCGTCTGGCTCGACGCCACGCGCACGTCGCCCTACCGGTTCTACCAGTCCTGGATCAACGCCGACGACCGTGACGCCGGGCGCTACCTGCGGATGTTCACGCTGCTGGAGCGCGAGGCGATCGAGGCGCTGGACGCGGCGCAGGGGGCCCACCCGGAGCGCCGCGAGGCACAAGGGGCGCTGGCGATGGACGTCACCACGCGGGTGCACGGGGCGGCCGCGGCCGAGGCGGCGCGCGAGGCGTCGCGCGTGGTCTTCGACCGCAAGGTCGACCCCCGCGGGCTCTCCGAGGCGGTGCTGGCGATGCTGTGGGACGAGCTCCCCCGCACGACGCTCCCGGACGACGGCGCGGCGCTGCCGGTGCTCGACGTCCTGGTGGCCACCGGGCTGGTCAAGTCCAGGGGGGACGGACGCCGGCAGCTGCAACAAGGGGCGGTCACGGTCAACGGGCGCAAGCTGGCGGCCGACGAGGTGGAGGTCCCGCGCGGCGACGCCCTGGCCGGCGGGTACTTCCTGGTGCGGAAGGGGGGACGCGAGGTGGCGCTGACGCGCGGCGGGGGCGCGAGCGCCTAACGCGCCGCCCCCTCGAGCACCTCCAGCGCCCGCGCCACGTGCGCGCGCGGCGTGAACCAGTGCGGCGACAGGCGGATCGCCCCCTCCCGCAGCGAGTGCGCCACGCCGGCGGCGCCGAGCGCCGCCGACGCCCGCTCGGCGTCGGGCGGTAGCAGCGTCACGATCCCCGAGCGACGCGCCGGCTCGGCCGGGGACACCAGGCGAACGTCGCGCCGTCCGGCCGCCCACTCGAGGATGTCGGCCACGTGCTCGCCGATGCGGGCGGCCGCGGTCGCCGGGCCGACCTCGAAGAAGAGCTCGACCGCCGCGTTCATCCCCGCGAACTCCTGGAACGGGAGCGTCACCACCTCGAACCGGCGCGCATCCTCGCGGTAGGTGAAGTCGTACTCCAGCATGCGCGTGAAGTCGTCGGAATCACGCACCGCCATCCAGCTGACGTCGTTCGGCTCGAGGGCGGCGATCAGCGACCGGCGTACATAGACGAAGCCGGTCCCCCAGGGGGAGACGAGCCATTTCTGGCATCCGCAGGCCAGGACGTCGACGTGCAGCGTCGAGAGGTCGAGCGTCAAGGCGCCCAACCCCTGGATGGCATCGACGACGAAGAAGATCCCGCGCTGGGCGCAGGCCCGCCCGATGCGCGCCAGGTCCACCGCGAAGCCGGTCTCGAAGGAGACCCACGACAGGACGAGCGCGCGGACGCCTGGACGGTCGAGGGCGGCGAGGATGGCCTCCTCGTCCACGAGACGCCCCGCACACGGAACGCGCTGGAAGCTCACCCCGCGCGACCGCTCCAGCGCCATCCAGGGGTAGATGTTGGAGGGGAACTCGCGATCGCTCGTCAGGACGACATCGCCAGCGCGCAACGGAAGGGCACGGGCGGCCAGGTTGAGCCCGTAGCTGGTGTTGGTCATCAGCGCAATCTCCGACGCCGACGCCCCGGTGAGGCGGGCGAGGAGCTCGCGCGAGCGCGCCACCGTCCCGAACTGGAACTCCTGCGTGATGCTCCACGGCTCCGCCCGCAGGAGGTCGAAACGGGCCAGCGCCGCGCGCGCCGACTCGGGGAGGGGGCCCGTGGAGGCATTGTTGAGGTAGGCGATCCCGGGGCGCCTGACGAGGGGGAACTCGCGTTCGGCGACGACCTCGAGTCGCGCGAAGTCCGCGGCGGTGGCGTGGTGCGATAGCGGTGCGTGCATGTCAGGTGGGTTCCCGCAGTTCCGGGGGTGTATCGGGGGGCTGTCGCTTCCAGCGCCGATGGTGCCAGAAGTACTGCTCGGGGTACCGCCGCACCATCCGCTCCAGCGACGCGGTGAAGCGCGCCACGGTCGCGTCCACGTCCGCGTCGCGATCGCCGGTGTCGACGGCGGGAATCTCCTCCACGAAGAGGCGGTACTTCCCGCTCGGCTGCAACAGCGCCGAGATGAAGAGGATCGGGACCTTGTAGCGCAGGGCGAAGACCGCCGGTCCACGTGGGGTCTTGGCCGGGCGACCGAAGAAGGGGACGAAGGTGGAGGCGAGTCCCATCACCCCCTGGTCGGCGACGAGCCCCACCAGGCGCCCCTGTTTCATCGCGCGGGGAATGCGGCGGACGGCCTCGTCATCGTACACGACCGTCATCCCCACGTCGGTACGCGCCTGGTTCAGGTAGGCGTCGAAGAGCGTGTTGTTCATCCGCCGCGCCACGGCGTCGATCGGGATCCCGCGCGCGGCGAGGTAGGCGCCCGCCAGCTCCCAGCTCCCCACGTGCCCCGTGAAGGCGATCACCCCCCGGCCCTCGGCCATCCGGCGCTGGACCAGGGCGAAGTCGTCCTCCTGCTCCTCGAAGAGCGAGAGCACCCCGTCGCGGCCGAGGCGGGCAACGAGCGCCGTCTCGATGGCCACGCGCCCCAGGTGGGCATAGGCGCGGCGGGCGAGGGCGCGCACCTGCCGCTCATCCAGCTCGGGAAAGGCGGCCGCGACCTGCCGGACGACGACGCGGCGGCGGATGCCTAACGGGAAGTAGCCCAGCATCCCGATCCGCTCGCCGATGCGACGTGCCGCGTCGAGGGGGAATCGCGAGAGCCACGCCACGACGCCGCGCAGGAGGGCGAACTGGGCGCGGTGGGCGAGGGTCGGCGCTGGGCGTGGGGTCGGGGCGTTCATCGGGAGCGGGGAGCGGCGAGGCAGCGGCGCGTGAAGTCGAGCGTTTCGCGCGCCACACGATCCCAATTGTAATGCCCCTCGACCGCGCGTCGCCCCGCCTCGCCCATCCGCCGTCGGAGTGCGGGATCGGCCAGCAGGCGTCGCAGCGCGGCGGCGACCGCCGCCACGTCGGTGGGATCGACCACGAATCCCGTCTCGCCGTCGCGCACGGCGGAGCGCACGCCTCCCGAGTCGCCGGCAACCGAGGGGGTCCCGCTCGCCGCCGCCTCGACGAACGAGATCCCGAACCCCTCGGCGTTGATGGCGCTGTCCACGCGCGACAGCCCGATGTAGACGTCGGCCGTGGCATAGGCCTCGGCGACCTCCTCGTCGCCGAGCGGTCCCGTCAGGTGCACGCGGTCGCCGAGTCCCGCCGACGCGGCGAGTGCGCGCAGGCGAGCGGCGTCGTGGCCCTCCCCCACGACCACGTAGTGCACGCGCCCGAGCGAGGCGTCGAGCGAAGCGTCGAGCGAAGCGCCGAGCGAAGCGTCGAGCGAGGCGTCGAGCGAGGCGATGGCCTGGATGGCCACGTCCTGTCCCTTGTGCGGGACCAGGCGGGCCACGCTCAGCACCATCGGGGCCTCGTCGACGCCGAGCCGGGAGCGCAGGGTGCGCCGGTCGCGCCCGGGGGAGAACTGCACCGGGTCGGTGCCGAGGTCGATCGCGGCGACAGGGGGCGCACGACGGACGCCGACGGCATGCATCACGTCGGCCGCCAGCGTCGCGGTCCACTGAGAGTTGGCGACGATCCCCGCGGCACGCGCCAGGATGTCGCGCGCCGACCAGCGCTTGGTGCGTGACGTGGCGGCCTTCTGCCGCTCGCGCAGGAGGTCGCCGCCGTTGACATAGACGAGGTAGGGGGTCGCGGTACGCCGGGTCGCGATGGCCACCGCGTAGCCGCACGGGCGGATGTTGCCCAGGTGGATGACGTCGATGTTGTCGTGACAGAGCCTTGCGATGTGGCGCGCCCAGGTGACCTCGTTGGCGAATCGCTTGGCGGCCGCGAAGGGAAACGGCTCTCGTACGATGGGATACGGCTCGCCGCGGTCGAAGGGGGCGGCTGTGGGCGAGGCGACGGTCGAGACGACGACGGACTCCGGGGCGAAACGCCGGCAGAGTTCGACGTGACGGCGCGCCATCCCGCCGAGGTCGGGGGGGTAGTCCTGCGTGACGAAGAGGTGACGCACGCGGTTAGTGTTGTTGATCGGGGGGGGCCCCCCGCGTCCCGCCCGCGCCCTCCAGCTGCAGCGCCCACAGCTGCGCGTACTTCGCCGCCACGCTCACCGCCGCCAGCGACGCCACCACGACCCCGTGCATTCCGTCGCGCCACCCTCCGCGCAGGACGAGCATGCTGAACAGGCGTGCGGCGGGGCGCAGCACCAGGTCGCTCACCCTCACGCGCCGTCCGCGCGCCAGGTTCTGGACCGCCCACCACCGCGAGTAGCGCCGCAGCTTCTCGAAGTACTCGTCGAGCGAGGCGTACGGCGTGTGCAGCAGCGGCTCGCGAAGCGTCCCGATCGCCCCCTCGACGATGACGTGCTCATGGACCGGGCGCTCGTCGTACCGCAAGGTCGCCTCGAAGAGGCGCACCGGGCGATCGCGCTCCCAGCCACCGTGGGCGATCTCGCGCCCCATGAAGAAGTTCCGACGTGGCGCGCGGTACGCGCGCTCGGCCGGCGCCGCCGTCGCCGCGCCCGATACGATGCGCGCCACCTCGGCGGCCAGCGCCGGCGTCCCCCGCTCGTCGGCATCGACCACGAGGATCCAGCGCTGCGTGGCCCGCGCGATCGCCGCATTGCGCTGGGCCCCGATCGACCGGAACGGGTGGCTGAAGACCGTCGCCCCGGCAGCGCGTCCCCGGGCGATGGTGTCGTCGGTGGAATCGTTCTCCACCACCAGCACCTCCCGCGCCCACGCGACGCTGCGCACGCAATCGCCGATCTCCGCCTCCTCGTCATGCGCGGCGATCACCACCGTGACGGGGACGGAGCCGGGAGCCGGGGGGGAGCCGTTCACGCGATCAGCCACGGGACGTCGCGCGCTCGCGCGCCGATCGCATCGCGTGCTCGAACGCGGCCAGCATGTCGCGAAAGGGATACTCGCGCTCCACGCGTGCGCGCCCGGCCGCCCCCATCGCCAGGCGTCGCTCACGGTCGGCCAGGAGGATCGCGGTCTCGGCCGCCATCAACGGGGGGTCGAGGGTTGCCAGGAGCATCCCCTGAATCCCGTGGCTCACGTACCGCGCGCTGATCGACGCACGCTCGGCCAGGACGGCGACGCCGTGCGCCATCAGGTCGAGGGCGCCTAACGCCGCATCGTCGCCGTCGGCGATCACCCACCCCGCCGCCACGCCGTCGAGCACCCGGGACAGGTGACGCGGGTGGCCGAGCCATTCCACGCGCCGGGCGATCCCGCGGGCGGCGGCCAGGAGCTTGAGCTCCTCGTCGTGGGCCACCGACCCGATGACCCTCAGCCGCAGGCCGGCGTGGCGCTGCGCGAGCAGGGCCGCCATGCGCACGACGTTGGTGGCGCGGCGCAGCGACTCGCGCGTGGCGATCAAGGCGAGGATCGGGGCGTCGCCCAGGTCGCCCGCCTCGGCGTGGGGCGCCGCCGATCCGTCGCGCCCCCCCTCCTCGACCCCCAGTTCGGCGCGCATCGGGGTGAGCGCCCCGCTGGGGGCCGCGTGCCCGGCGGGGGGTTCCTCGCCCGCGCCAGGTGCGGGAGAGGAGGCCGCCAGCCGCAACGCGCCGCGCCACGCTCCCGCGCCCGGCGCCGCGCACCGCGAGCGCGGCCGCCAGCTGCTCCCGGTCGTCGTGGACGAAGACGACATCGACGAAGTCGCGCGGGAGCTGCTCGCGCAGTCGCCGGGCATCGCCGCGGGCGCTCCGCCGGGCGGGAAGGCCGATGACGTTCGCGCCTCGCCCCGCTGCCTCCGCCGCCGCTTCGCTCCCCGACGGCGCGGCGAACCAGGTCTCGTGCCCGCGCTCCGCGAGGGCCCGGGCCACCGAGGCGAAGACGCGCGCCCCTCCCCCCCACGCCGCATCGCCGTGCACGAAGAGCGCCCGCATCGTCAGGCGCCAGCCGCGACCGCCCGCTCGGCGAACTGCAGCGCGTGCAGGCGGTGGTACACGCCCCCAAGCGCCAGCAGCGACTCGTGCGTCCCCTGCTCCACGATCCGCCCGCGCTCGAGGACCAGGATCTGCGAGGCGTGCTGGATGGTGGAGAGGCGATGCGCGATCACGAAGACCGTCCGCCCCGCCAGGAGGCGATCGATGGCCTCCTGCACCAGCCGCTCGCTCTCGGTGTCGAGCGCCGACGTCGCCTCGTCGAGGATGAGGATCGGCGGGTCGGCAAGGAGGGCCCGGGCGATCGCCAGGCGCTGCCGCTGCCCCCCCGAGAGCCGCGTCCCGCGCTCGCCGAGGACGGTCTCGTACCCCTCGGGGAGCTCGGCGATGAAGCCATGCGCGTTGGCCGCCCGCGCCGCGGCCTCGACCTGCTCGCCGGTGTAACGGCCGGGGGCCCCGTACGCGATGTTGTTGCGCACCGTGTCGTTGAACAGGACGGTGTCCTGCGAGACGATCCCGACCAGCGCGCGCAGCGACGCGAGCGTGATTTCCTGCGTGTCCACGCCATCCAGCAGGATCCGCCCGCCGGTGGGGTCGTAGAAGCGCGGGATGAGGTCGACGAGCGTGCTCTTCCCCGCCCCGCTGGGGCCGACGAGCGCCACCACCTCGCCGCGCCGGGCGGTGAAGGAGATGTCGCGCAGGACGGGCTCGTCGTCATAGGCGAAGCCGACGTGCTCGAAGGCCACCGTCCCCTGGAACGTCGCCACCGAGCGCGTCCCCCGGTCGCGCGCGACCTCGGTGGGGTGGTCGAGCACCTCGAACAGCCGCTCGGCCGCCGCCAGCGACTGCTGGGCGACGGTGGGGACCTGCGACAGCTGCTTGAGCGGCTGCAACATGCGCATCACGATCGCCAGGAAGGCGATCAGCTCGGAGCCGCTCATCGATCGCTCGAGCTGCACCTGCCGGGCGCCGACCAGGAGGATGGCCATCGCGATCCCGGTCGCCACCGTCTCGGTGATCGGCTGGGCCAGGAAGGCGATGCGGTTCACCTTCACCATTCCGCGCGAGTAGCGGTCGCTCGCCTCGCGGAAACGCGCCTCCTCGTAGCCCTCGCCCCGGTACGACTTCACGAGGCGGATCCCGCTCACCGCCTCCTGCACCACGGCCGTCATGTCCCCGTACTGGTTCCCCAGCCGCTTGTGCCCCTTGCGCAGCTTGCGCAGGATGGGCTGCAGGAGCCCGATGAGGAGCGGGGCCACGACGAGGGCGAGGAGCGAGAGGCGCCACGAGATGGCGAACATCGCGGCGATCGCCGTGAGGACCATCGCCGCGCTCTGGATCGAGCGCGTGACCGCCTCGGTGATGACCTGCTTGGTCTGCTGCGTGTCGGTGAGGACGCGTGCCAGGAGCTGCCCGGCCCTGGTGCGCGTGAAGTACGCCAGCGGGAGCCGCTGCAGGTGCGCATAGAGCGTGTTGCGCAGGTCGCGCGTGACGTACTCCTGCAGCGCGGCGCCGGACTGCCCGCTCAGCCACACGAGCAGGTTCTTGAGCGTCACCGCCACCAGGATGACGATGATGATGTTGCGCAGCGACCCCATGGCGTCGCCGGAGGCGAGGAAGGCGCCGACGATCTTCTGCTGCACCGCGGTCACCGTCCCGACGGTTCGCGTCCCGAACAGTGCGTCGAGGAACGGGATCAGGAGCGTGAACGAGAAGACGTCGAGGAGCGCCGCCCCGATGTTGCAGGCGATCGTCGCCGCCATCCGCCCGCCATGCGGGCGCAGGAAGACTAGCAGTCGCCGGTACATGCCCCGTCTCCCGTCTCCCGTCTCGCGTCGCTCGAGTGCGTCACGCTTTCGGCGTCAGCAGGGCCAGCGGCACGATCGTCTCCTCCGGCGTCACCCCTCCATGCAGGAACGATCCGCGGTACCGGCTCTGGTACTCCCGCAGCTTGGTGGGATACACGAAGAAGGTGTTTCCGACCGCCAGCAGGGTGTTGGCCCCGAGTCCCCGCCTGGGGAGGCGCAGCGCGTCCTCGTTGGGGAAGAGGAGCGCCTGCTCCGGGCGCTCGGCGCGCAGGTCTTCGCCGAACTTGTAGCGCAGGTTCTGGGTGGCGTCGCGCTTGGCGAAGACCGTGGCCGGCGTGGTGCAGTGGATCGAGCCGTGGTCGCTGGTGAGGACGACGGTGACCTTCTTCCGCGCCGCCTCCTTGAGCAGCGAGTACAGCGCCGAGCGCTGGAACCACTGCAGCGTGAGCTGGCGGAGGGCGATTTCGTCCCGGGCGACCTCGTAGAGGATGGCCGACTCCGACCGCCCGTGCGTCAGGAGGTCCACGAAGTTGAAGACGAAGGCGCTCACCCCCTCCGGAGCGATCGCCGTCGCCAGGTGGCGCTCCAGCTCCTCCGAGTCGTGCGGCGTCGAGATCTTCTGGTAGCGCACGCTGGCCGAGACTTGCATCTCACGGAACTGCGCCTCCAGCAACTCCCGCTCGTGGGCGTTCAGCGTCTCGTCGTCGCGCTCCCCCCACCAGTCGGGGAAGCGGGCGGCGATCTCGCCCGGGAAGAGCCCGCTGAAGAGGGCGTTGCGCGAGTACGGGGTCGCCGTCGGGAGGACCGCGTAGTAGTGCGTCGACTCCACGTCGAAGAGCGGCGCCAGCGTTGGCTCGAGGATGCGCCACTGGTCCACGCGCATGCAGTCCACCACGACCAGGACCACCCGCCGGTCGCGCTGCAACACCGGGAGGACGAACTCGGGGACCACGTCGATGGAGAGCGGCGGACGGTCGCCCTCGAGGTCGCGCAGCCAGCGCGGGTACTCGCGCTGCATGAAGGTGGCGAACTCGCGATGCAGGTCCGGGTACAGCCCGCGCAGCGATTCGTACAGGCCCGTCTCCCCCGCGTCGGCGAGGTCGACGTCCCAGCGCATCATCTCGTCGAAGCGGTCGATCCACCCGCGCCAGTCGAGCGCGCCGTGGCGCTCGTGCTCGATGGCGCGGAAGCGGTCGACGAAGGCGCGTGCCACCGCCTGCCGCCGGATCTTCGTCCCCTCGAGGATCTTGGTGACGGCGGTGAGCACCTGGCGCGGCGAGACCGGCTTGACGAGGTAGTCGCGCACGTTCGCGCCTAACGCCTCGCGGAGCGTGGCATCATCCTCGCTCTTGGTCACCATGACCACCGGGAGCGCGGGCGAGATGTCGCGCACCTGCTGGTAGGCCTCCAGCCCGCGCTTGCCCGGCATCTGCTCGTCCAGCAGCATCACGTCGAACGGACGCCGGCGCAGCAGTTCCACGGCGTCGTCGGCGTTGGTGGCGACGGTGACGTCGTAGCCCTTGTCGGCCAGGAAGAGGCGGTGCGGCTCGAGCAGCTCTGCCTCGTCGTCGACCCAGAGGACGCTGCGCGGCGGCGGACCGACTTTCGGGAGCGGCGGCATGGCGTGGAATGTATGGGCGAGCGTTTCGTTTGCCGAGTGACGTGCACGCCGTAGATTCCCGGCGTGCTGTCACAACCGCCGTACGCCGTCGCCCCGGTCGTGTTCCGCTTTCGCGCCCTGGCCGCCTTGGCCGGGCGCCTCCCGCTTGGCGGCGAGCGCGAGGTGGCCATGACGCTCCTCATGGGGGCGCGCCTGGCCGACGGGTGCACCGCGCGCGAGGGGTTCCCGGTGGAGCAGCGCCGGGCAAGGGCCGCCGGGGCACGGCACTGGATCGGCGCCCTCTCGCTTCCTGCCGCCACGCGGAGCGCCGCCCTTCAGGTTGCCGAAGCATCGGCTGGAGAGTCGATGGAGGGGGTAGCGGCCGCGCTCGACCGCCTCATCGCGATCGCGGCGCCGCTCCTCGACCCCCCGTCGCGGGCGGAGCTCCGGCAACTGCTTTCGGCACTGCGTGCCGGGTAGCAGCCGGGCGCCCCCGCGCTGGCTCGCCCATCGCCCTCGCCGCATGCCACCCGAACACACCCTCCCCGCCGATTCCCCCGATCGTGCGCCCGACGACGCCCCCGCTGGCGACGTCCCCGCGCGCGTCCTCGACGCCGCGGCCTACCTCGAGGGGCTCGCCGCGGCGGGAGGGGCCGGCGATACCCTCTCCACCGGCTTCCCCTCGCTCGATGCACTGTTAGGCGGCGGCCTACGTCGCGGCGACCTGGTCGTCCTGGGGGGCGACGTCGGGTGCGGGAAGTCGGCGCTGGCCCTGGCCATGGCGCTCCGGGCCGCCGAGGCGGGAAGAAGCGTCGCCCTGTTCTCGGGCGAGCTGTCGGGCGAGCGCCTCCTCGAGCGCGCCCTCGCCGTCGAGGGGCGCGCTGCCCTCGACGACCTGCGCAATGGACGACTCGGCGAGGAGGCCTACGCCGCGGTTGCCGCCGCCGCCCTCGCCATGCGGCAGCACCCGGCTCTCCTCTCGCACATGCCCCCCAACGGGCTCCCGGGGATGTCGGACCTCCTCATCGAGCACCTCGGGCTCGACCTCCTGGTGGTCGATCCGCTCCAGTCGCTGGCGCGCGGCGCGCTCCCGATGGAGGAGGAGCTGGCGCAGGTGGTGCGCGACCTCAAGGGGATGGCGGTGCGTCGCGACTGCGCGGTGCTCCTCGTGTCGCACCTGGCCGTCCCGGTACGCGAACGCGACGACCCCCGTCCCCGCCTCGACGACTTCGGCGCGTTAGGCGCGCTGCGGCAGCTGGCGGACACGGTGCTGGGGCTGTATCGCGAGGAGCTGTACGAGACCTCGCGCGACGTGGAGGGAGCCGCCGAAGTGCACGTCCTGAAGCAGCGGAACGGGGGAGTGGGGTATGCCGACCTGTATTTCTACAAGCGCTGGCTGCGCTTCGAGGACATGGTGGAGCCGGATCGGTAGGGCATCCGCTGGCGGTGCGAGGTGAGGACGTGGCGCCGGGAACAACGACCGTGGGGGACGGATGCTGGGATTGATCGGAGTACTGGGGGCGGCGTGCGCCAGCTGCGCGCTCGACGACGTCGTGACCGCGAAGCAGCGCCTGCTCATGCCTGAAGCGCTCGTGAGCCAGCAGGCCACCGATGGGTGCACCCGCTTTGCGCTCAAGGTCGTGAACGGGACGGCCACGGTGGAGCCGCTCTACAACAGCACCGGATGCCAGAGCGATTCGTTGCGGCTGGAGACCGATACGGCCGCCGTGTACGACGCGTCCACGGCGACGCTTCGCGTCCCGCTGGTGATCCGGAACCTCGGCGGCACGGCCATCGTGGCCCCGACGAGAGTGCGTTTCCTCGCCGATAGTGCGCACTTCCTGGACAACCGCGGGAACGTCATGGCCGGGACGCCGAACATCGTGGCCACCAACTACGATTCGGCGAGCGCGAACGGGCGGAGCGGCCTGTGGCGCTACGACACGCTGCTGGCGCCGGCCGGCCAGGTCCAGACGCTCCCGCCGAACGGCGTTTCGCGGCGCAAGTGGCTGGAGTTCAGCGGAAGCGACTTGAACCGGGCGATTCGGATCAAGCTCCCGGCGATTTCGACATTGGCACCGGCAGTGCCGGCAGTGCCGGCAGTGCCGGCAGTGGCGCCGGACACTCTGCCCGCGGGCCTCAGCGACTACAAGAATGTCGCTTACGACTCATCTGGCGGACTACCGTACGTTCGACACCACCTCCTGGTGTATTTTCACGACAGGGCGACTCAGGCTCAGCGACAGTCCGCCATCGCCGCCCTAACCGGTGTGGTCGTGGGAGGAGCGCGGAATGCGACGGGTGACGGATGCTACTTGGTGCGCGTTCCAGCAGACTCGTCAGCGGCCACCGTCGATGCCGCGGTGAGGTTGTTGACAGCCCGGCCGGAGGTGAGACTCGCGTCGCGATATCACGTATCCGCGGTGAGGCGCACTCCGTCGCGAATGCTTCCCACCGCCCCTCCGGATACGGTGCCCGCATGGGTCCACGACTCGGCCAACTTCGTCGTCGACACCTCCGTATCCGCAGTGCCAATCCAACGCAACGTCCTGGCAGTCGTATTCCGAACCGGCGCCCGTGCCAGCGAACGCCAGGCCCTGATGGACAGCCTGGGCGGGGTCGTGGTGGGAGGAGCGCGCACATCAGCTTCCGACGGCGACTACTACCTTCAGTTTTCGTCTGCCGCGTCGATCGCCCAACTCATTAGCGATTCGCAACCGACTTCGCGCGTCAGCCTGGGTCGACGAAGCGAACCTGATTCTCCGGAACTACACGCGGCCCTCGCTCCTGCGCCCGGGCGACGCAGGTGTCGGAACGTCGATGCCATCGCGACGGATCACGCTGTCGACGACGGCGCTCTCGTCGTCAGACCTTGTTCAAGCCATCCCCCCCGATTCCGTTCCGGTCGGCCTCTACTCCAGCGTGAACATCGTCGATGACACAGCCTTCACGGGCGGTCCAATCCTGAAGGACGTCCTGACGATCGAGTTCGCGCCGGCAGCGACCGTGGCGGCGCGACGCGCCCTGATCGACAGCATCGGAGGAACGGTCATCGGCGGAGATCGCACATCGGCAACCACCGGCTTCTACTACTTTCGCATCGTGCCCCGGCCGACGCTCCAGCGGTTGCACTCGATCGTGGCGCGCCTGAGAGGGAGTCCGTTGGTCGACGAGTCCGGAGTCGTGCCGGCGGTGGATGTCCCCGGGGAATATCGCCCCGCGTACCGATGGCGCCGGATGGACAGGGCGCGAGACAACCACCGGGGCGCCCATCCTGACTCCATCCCCCCCTCGCCCCTATATTTCCCGCCCTGACCCCAAGGACCCGACGGGACGCGAGACATGGCCGGCCATAGCAAGTGGAAGCAGATCAAGCATTACAAAGCCGCGACCGACGCCAAGCGCGGCGCCAAGTTCACGAAGCTCATCCGCGAGATCACGGTCGCCGCCAAGGCCGGCGGGGGTGACCCGGGGGGGAACCCGCGCCTCCGCACCGCCATCGACACCGCCAAGGCGGCCTCGATGCCGAAGGAGAACATCGAGCGCGCCATCAAGAAGGGGACGGGCGAACTCGAAGGGGTGGACTACGTCGAGGTCCTGTACGAGGCCTACGGCCCGGGGGGCGTTGCCCTCATGATCCAGGCGCTCACCGACAACCCCACCCGCACGGTGGCCGAAGTCCGCGCCAAGCTCTCGCGCGGCGGCGGCAACCTGGGGGCCACCAACTCGGTCGCCTTCATGTTCGACCGCAAGGGACAGCTCTACTATTCGGCAGCTGCAATGGACGAGGACACGGCGATGGAGAAGGCCCTCGACGCCGGCGCCGAGGACTTCGCCCGCGAGGACGACACCTACATCGTCTCCACCGCCCCCGCCGACCTGCATGCGGTCAAGCAGGCGCTGGAGCAGGCCGGGCTCGTCCCCGAGGAGACCGAGCTGTCGTGGATCCCCAAGAACACGGTCCGCGTCGAGCACGAGAACGCCCAGACGCTCCTCAAGCTCATCGAGGCGCTCGACGACCTGGACGACGTCCAGAAGGTCGACGCCAACTTCGAGATGGACGACGCGGAGCTGGAGAATGCCTGACCAGACCACGCGCGCCTCGACCATCTGGCGCGCGTGGTAGTGCTCGGCGTCGACCCGGGGACGGCGGTCACCGGCTACGGCGTGGTGCGCCCCGGCGAGCGCGGGGTGAATACCCTGGTCGAGTGCGGCGTGATCCGCACCCGCGCCAAGGACCCCCTCCCCTCGCGCCTGAGCGAGATCTTCGACGGCATCAGCGAGATCATTGCCCGCCATCACCCTCGGGCGATGGCCGTGGAGAGCATCTTCTACGCCCGCAACGTGCGCACGACGGTGGCGCTCGGACACGCCCGGGGCGTGATCCTCCTCGCCGGGCAGCGCGCCGGGCTCGCGATCCACGAATACCCCCCGTCGGAGATCAAGAAGGCGATCGCCGGGACGGGGGCCGCGACCAAGGAGCAGGTGCAATTCATGGTGGCCCGCCTGCTGCGCCTGAAGGCTCCCCCAGCGCCTGCCGACGCCGCCGATGGGGTCGCCGCTGCCCTCACCTGCCTGATGACCGCGCGCATCGACGCGCTGGCGGGAAGGCGTCGCTGAGGCGAGAGTGAGGGCGCTCCCGCGCACGACGTCCAGCCCCGCACACTCCCCAACGCCCGTCGCCCAACTCCCGTCTCCCGTCTCCCTCCATGCTCTCCCTCGTCACCGGCACCCTCGTCTCCAAGGACCTCGACCGCGCCGAGATCCTGACCAACGGCGGCGTCGGCTACGAACTGTTCATCCCGCTCGGCACCTACGAGGCGCTTCCGCGGGCAGGCGAACCGGTACGGCTGCACACGGCGCTCGTGGTGCGCGAAGACGAGTGGCTCCTGTACGGCTTCGCCACCCCCTTCGAGCGCGCCGTCTTCCGCAAGCTCCTCACCGCCAAGGGGGTCGGCCCCGCGCTGGCGCTCGGGATGCTCTCGACGCTCTCGGCCGAGCGTCTGGTGCGCGCCATCCGCGAGAAGGATGTGGCCACGCTGCAGCAGGTGCCGCGCGTGGGGCGCAAGAAGGCCGAGCAGCTGATCCTGGACCTGGCCGACAAGCTCGACGAGGTCGCGGCGGCCCCGGTGGACGGGGCGCGCCCCGCCGGCGCCTCCGACGCCGACGCCATCCGCGCCCTCGTCTCCCTCGGTTACGCGGCGCCCGATGCCGAGAAGGCGGTGCGCGCCGCACGCGAGACCACTGGCGCTTCGCCGTCCACGGCGGAACTTGTCCGGGCGGCCCTCCCGCTGGTTGGACGACGGTAGGGTGCACGCGTTAGGCGCCACCGAACCGCCCGTCTCCCAACTCCCGTCTCCAGTCTTTCGCCCGCCCCATGCCCGCCGTACGCACCTCGACCTTCACCGAATCCGTCATCCGCGAGATGACACGCGTGGCCCAGCAGTACGGGGCCATCAACCTCGCGCAGGGGTTTCCCGACTTCCCCATGCCCGAGGCGATGAAGGACGCGGCCTGCGCCGCGATCCAAGGCGACGTGAACCAGTACGCCATCACCTGGGGGGCGCCGGCGTTGCGGCTGGCGATCGCCGAGAAGTACCACCGGTGGTACAGCCACACGGTCGATCCCGACCGGCACATCACGGTCACCTGCGGCGCCACCGAGGCGATGGCCGCGGTCTTCCTGGCCCTCATCGATCCGGGCGACGAGGTGATCATCTTCGACCCGTTCTACGAGAACTACGGCCCCGACGCGATCCTCGCCGGCGCCACCCCGGTCTTCGTCCCCCTCGAGCCCCCCAACTGGACCTTCGACCCGCAGCGGCTGCGCGACGCCTTCACCGACCGCACCAAGGCGATCATCGTCAACACCCCGCACAACCCCACCGGACGCGTCTTCACCCGCGAGGAGCTCGACCTCATCGCCGAGCTGTGCATCGGCAACGACGTGTGGGCCTTCACCGACGAGATCTACGAGCACATCCGCTACGCGGGGAGCCACCACGTCCTGGCCACCTGGCCGGGAATGGCCGAGCGCACGGTGACGATCTCGGGGCTGTCCAAGACCTTCAGCTGCACTGGATGGCGATTGGGCTACGCCATCGCGCCGGAGGCCGAGTCGGTCGCGATCCGCAAGGTGCATGACTTCCTGACCGTCGGCGCGCCGGCACCGTTGCAGCAGGCGGCCGCCGTCGGGATGGCCTTCGACGCCGAGTACTACAACCACATGGCGCTCGACTACCGCGCTCGCCGCGAGATCATGTGCGAGGCGCTCCGCTCCGCGGGCTTCCGGTTCACCTCCCCCGAAGGCGCCTACTACATCCTGGCCGATCACTCGGCGATCAGCGACCTGGACGACGTGAGCTTCGCCCGCTGGCTGGCCAAGGAGGTGGGCGTGGCGACGGTCCCCGGCTCGTCGTTCCACGCGCCCGGGGGGCCGCCGCGCCACTACGTCCGTTTCGCGTTCTGCAAGCGTACCGAGACGCTCACGGCCGCCGCCGAGCGTCTGGCGACCGTCGCGGCGAAGGCCTAGGGCGGGAAGCGGGCGGGCGCCCCGACTGCTGGCGACGCCGTCGAATTCACGGGTGGCCTGCTCCCAGCTGCCCGATTCCTAGAATTCGGGCAGCAGGAGCGACGGCGGGAAGATCGGGGGGCGATCGGAGGCGTGCGCCTCCGCGACCGACGGGACGCGCTGCGGCTCGATGAGCGAGGCGGCCAGCTCGTCGGCCGCCATGGGGCGGGCGAAGAGATAGCCCTGCCCGAGCGTGCATCCCATCGCGCGCAGCCCCTCGCGCTGCTCCGGACGCTCGATCCCTTCGGCCACCGTCTCGATCCCCAGCGTCTTGCCCAGGGCGATGATCGCCCGCGCCAGCACCGGGTCGCTGCCCGGCATGGCGACCGGGTCCACGAAGGTCCGGTCGATCTTGAGCATGTCGATGGGGAACTGCTGCAGGTAGCCGAGCGAGGAGTATCCGGTACCGAAGTCGTCGATCGCCAGGCGCAACCCCAGCGCCTTGAGGGCGCGCAACTTGTCCAGCGTGGCGTCGGAGCGCTGCATCAGCACCGACTCGGTGATCTCCAGCGTCAGGGCCCAGGGCTCCAGCCCCGACGCGCGCAGCGCCTCCCGAACGTCGTCGATCAGCGACGCCTCCTGGAAGTGCCGCCCGGACAGGTTGACCGAGATGCACAGTGGCCGCGCCCCGTTGCGGTGCATGCGCCACTCGCGCGCCCGGTGACACGCCTCGTGGAAGACGTGGCGGCCGATGGGGACGATGAGCCCGGTCTCCTCGGCGATGCCGACGAAGCGGGACGGCGCCACGTGCCCCCGCGCCGCATGGTGCCACCGCACCAGCGCCTCGACGCCATACATGTCCCCCGACTCCAGGTGCACGATGGGTTGGTACTCGACGCGGATGTCCCCCGCGTCGACCGCCGCGCGCAGGTCGGCCTCGAGCTCGAGGCGATCCATCACGTGCTGGTGCATTTCCGGGGCGTAGATGGCCCAGCGTCCCTTGTCCCTCCCCTTGGCGAAGTACATCGCGAGGTCGGCGTTGCGCAGCACGTCCTCGGGCGAGTCGCCGGCGGCCACCGTGGCGATGCCGATGCTCACGCCGATGAAGACGTCGCGCCCCTGCATCCGGAACGGGGTGCGCAGCGCGGTGGAGATCCGCTCGGCGATCTGCACGGCGTGCCCCATGTCGTCGAGCTCCTCGAGGAGGATCGCGAACTCGTCGCCCCCGAGCCGGGCGATCGTGTCGCCCGGGCGCACGCAGGTGGAGAGGCGCCCGGCCACCGCGATCAGCAGTTCGTCGCCGACGCCGTGACCCAACGAGTCGTTGACCTTCTTGAAGTCGTCGAGGTCGAGGAAGAGCACCACCGACGGGCGCTGGCTGCGCGGGGCCCGGGCCACCGCGTGCGACACGCGATTGAGAAAGAGCGACCGGTTGGCCAGGCGCGTCAGGGCGTCGTGGAATGCCTGGTGCGTGAGGCGCGACTCGAGCGTCCGCCGCTCGGAGATGTCGCGCACGTTGATCACCACCCCGCCCACCGACGGCTCGTGCGACAGGTCGGTCGTGGTGTTCTCGGTCCACTGCCACATCCCCGTCGAGCCGCGCACCCGCCACTCGCAGGAGGTGCGTCCCGGCTCCCCGGCGAGCGCCCCGAGCAGCCGTCCCGCCTGCGTCACGTCGTCGGGGTGCACCAGCGACAGGAGCTTGATCCCCTCCAGCGACGAGGCCCGCCGGCCGAACGTCCGCTGCGCGGCCGGCGACGCATAGCGGATCTCCCCGTCGCCCCCGACGATCAGCGTCACGTCGGACGAGAGCTGGACGAGGGAGCGAAAGCGCGCCTCACTCCGCCGGAGGGCATGCACGTCCCCCCGCACCCGCCGGACGCGCCAGGCAAGGATCGCCACCGCCGTCAGCGAGGCTGCCAGCGCGACCACGAGAAGTGCGACGAAGTTCACAAGACAACGACGCGCGCCGTCGCCCGAGGTCACCGAAGCTCACGGTTCGATTTCGGCCTTTTTTCGGGCTATATTCTCCCCCTGCAGTGGCGGCCACGGCGTCCGAGAGACTGTGCCGTGCGCCGCCACGGACGGGCGCGTCGTCGCGCAACGCGACCTGCCCGTCTTCCGACTCCCGCCTCCCGTCTCGAGCGTGCCCCGCGAAATCACGACCCCCGACGAACTCCCGGAGGAAGGACCGGTCGAGCTCTCGCTGCGTCCACAGCGGCTGGCCGAGTTCATCGGGCAGTCGAAGGTCAAGGAGAGCCTGCGCATCTACATCGACGCTGCGCTGAGCCGGCGGGAGCCGCTCGACCATACGCTCTTCTTCGGCCCGCCGGGGCTGGGCAAGACGACGCTGGCCGAGCTCATCGCGCGCGAGCTGGGCGTCAACATCCGCACCACCTCCGGCCCCGCGCTGGAAAAGCCGGGTGACCTGGTCGGCACCCTGACCAACCTGCGCGAAGGCGACATCCTCTTCATCGACGAGATCCATCGCCTGCGCCCCGTGATCGAGGAGTTCCTGTACCCGGCCATGGAGGACTACCGGATCGACATCCGGCTCTCCGAGGGGCCCAAGGCGCAGACCATCACGATGCCGATCGAGCGCTTCACGCTGATCGGCGCCACCACCCGCCAGGGGATGCTCACGCCACCGATGCGCGCGCGCTTCGGGATCGTGCAGCGGCTCAATTACTATCCCGCCGACGACCTCGGCCACATCGTCAGGCGCACGGCCGAGGTGCTGCGGGTCGCCGTGGACGACGAGGGGGCGCACGAGATCGCGCGCCGCTCGCGCGGGACGCCCCGCATCGCCAACCGGCTGTTGCGCCGCGTGCGCGATTACGCGCAGGTGCGCGCCGACGGCGCCATCACCCGCGACGTCGCCAACCAGGCGTTGCAGCTGCTGGACGTCGACGAGTTCGGCCTCGACGACATGGACGCCCGCATCCTCCGCACCATCATCGAGAAGTTCGAGGGCGGGCCGGTCGGCGTCGGCTCCATCGCGGCAGCCGTCGCCGAGGACACGGGGACGATCGAGGAGGTGTACGAGCCGTTCCTCGTCCAGAACGGCTTCCTCCAGCGCACCCCCCGCGGGCGCATGGCCACCGCCCTCGCCTACCGCCACTTCGGCTTCTCGCCGCCATCGGCCGCCGAGGCACAGCCCGAACTGTTCTAGCCAGGACGCTCCGCCACCCCCGCGCACGCGCGCGGCTTCCGAACGCACCAAGAGGATCAACATGAACGTGGGAATCCCCAGGGAGCGCTTCCCCGGCGAACGCCGGGTCGCCGCCACCCCTGATTCTGTCAAGAAGCTCCTGAAGCTCGGTTTCGGCGTGCGGGTCGAGTCCGACGCGGGGCTCGCGGCCGGCTTCGACGACGCCGCCTACGTCGCGGCGGGCGCGACCATCGCCCCCGCCGGCGACGTCTGGACCAGCGACGTCGTCGCCAAGATCCGCCCCCCAGGCGACGACGAGGTGACGCGGCTCTCCGCGTCGCAGACGCTGATCAGCTACCTCTACCCCGCCTTCAGCGACGCCCTGGTGCAGCAGCTGGCGGCGCGCGGCGTCACCGCCATCGCCATGGACCAGGTCCCGCGCACCACGCGCGCGCAGAAGGTCGACGCCCTCTCGTCGATGGGGAACCTGTCCGGCTATCGCGCCATCATCGAGGCGGTCAACGTCATGCAGCGCCCGCTGCGCGGGCAGTCGACCGCCGCGGGGAAGATCCATCCCGCCAAGGTCCTCGTGATCGGCGCCGGCGTGGCCGGCCTGGCCGCGATCGGGACGGCGCGTGCGCTCGGTGCGATCGTCCGGGCCTTCGATACGCGCCCTGCCGCCCGGGAGCAGGTCACGTCGATGGGAGCGGAGTTCCTCGAGGTCAACATCGAGGAAGACGGCAGCGGAACGGGCGGCTACGCCAAGGAGATGAGCCCCGCGTTCATCGAGGCGGAGATGGCGCTCTTCGCCGCCCAGGCGCGCGAAGTGGACATCATCGTCACGACCGCGCTGATCCCCGGCAAGCGCGCCCCCACGCTCATCACCGCCGACATGGTCCGGTCGATGAAGCGCGGCTCGGTGGTCGTCGACCTCGCCGCCGAGCAGGGCGGCAATTGCGAGCTCACGCGCCGCGACGAGGCCGCGGTGGTGGACGGTGTGACGATCGTCGGCTACACCGACCTCCCGTCGCGCATGTCACAGCAGGCCTCCACGCTCTACGCAACCAACGTCGTGCACCTGCTCGAGGAAATGGGTGGCGCCGCCAACTTCGCGGTCGACGAGGCCAACGACATCGTGCGGCCGATGACGGTGCTCAAGGAAGGGGCGCTCCTGTGGCCCCCGCCTCCCCCTGCCGCGCCGCCCCCCGCATCGCGCCCGGCCCCCAAGGCCCCGATCTACAGCATCGAGCACGGCCCGCCGACCGCCGAGCGCATGTCGGCCTTCGCGCGCTGGGGGCTCCTGGTGGTCGGGCTCGCCCTCCTCGGCATCGGCCTCGCCGCGCCCGCGACCTTCCTGACGCACTTCACGGTCTTCGTCCTCGCCTGCTTCATCGGCTACCAGGTCATCTGGAGCGTGACGCCGGCCCTCCACACGCCGCTCATGAGCGTCACCAACGCCATCAGCGGAATCATCGTCATCGGCGGGATGCTGCAGGTGCGAGGCTTCTCCACCGCCAGCCTCCTCGGCATCGCCGCCATCGTCCTCGCCACGATCAACATCGCGGGCGGTTTCCTCGTCACGCAGCGCATGCTGAGGATGTTTCACCGGTGACCGACTCCCTCCTCGCGACTTCGTACCTCGGCGCAGCCATCCTCTTCATCCTCAGCCTGAAGGGGCTGTCGCACCCCGAGTCGGCCCGCCGCGGCAACCTGTTCGGCGCCATCGGCATGATCATCGCCGTCGTGGCGGTGGCCATCCAGGCGCACCTCATCACCTCGCCGATCCTCATCGGCGCCATCCTGGTCGCCGGGGGCATCGGCGCCGTCCTCGCCTCGCGCGTCGAGATGACCGCGATGCCGCAGCTCGTCGCCATCCTGCACAGCTTCGTTGGAGCAGCGGCGGTGCTGGTGGGGATGAGCAGCCACCTCGGCGCCCACGTGACGCTCACCGGGGCCGAGAAGACGGTCCACGCCGTGGAGACGTTCATCGGTGTCTTCATCGGCGCGCTCACCTTCACCGGCTCCGTGATCGCCTGGGGCAAGCTGCAGGGGGTGATCCGCAGCAAGCCGCTGATCCTCCCGGCGCGGCACCTTCTCAACCTCGCGATGCTGGTGGCGTGCGTCGGGCTCGGCGTGGTCTTCGTCCAGGGCGGCGAGCACGCCATGCAGGCGCTGGTCATCATGACCGCGATCTCGGGGATCCTGGGGATCCACCTCGTCATGGCCATCGGCGGCGCCGACATGCCGGTCGTCGTCTCGATGCTCAACAGCTATTCGGGCTGGGCGGCGTCGGCAGCGGGCTTCATGCTCTCCAACGACCTGCTGATCATCACCGGCGCGCTCGTGGGCTCGTCGGGCGCGATCCTGAGCTACATCATGTGCAAGGCGATGAACCGCTCGTTCATCTCGGTCATCCTCGGGGGCTTCGGCGCCGAAGAAGGGGCCGCCCCGACCGGGGGCGCCCCGGTGGAGGGCGAGATGATCGCCACGACCGCCGAAGAGGTCGCCGACCAGCTGCGCGAGGCGCAGTCGGTCATCATCGTCCCGGGCTACGGCATGGCCGTGGCGCACGCGCAGCACCCGCTGCGTGCCATCGTCGAGACGCTCCGCAAGCGGGGGGCGAAGGTGCGCTTCGCGATCCATCCGGTCGCCGGACGCCTCCCGGGACACATGAACGTCCTCCTCGCCGAGGCCAACGTCCCGTATGACATCGTCCTCGAGATGGACGAGATCAACGACGACTTCGCCGAGACCGACGTGGTCCTCGTCATCGGCGCCAACGACATCGTGAACCCGAGCGCCCTCGACGATCCGTCCAGCCCGATTGCCGGCATGCCGGTGCTGCGGGCCTGGGACGCGGGGAGCTGCATCGTCTTCAAGCGCGGCCGGGGCGCCGGGTACGCCGGGGTCGAGAATCCGCTCTTCTTCAAGCCGAAGACGCGCATGCTCTACGGCGACGCCAAGGCCTCGACCGACGCGCTGCTGAAGCTCCTGCAGGAACCGTGAGCCGACGGGCCAGGGCCGGGCGCGCGCGTCGTTCCGACGCAGCGTCCGGCCCACCTCGCCTCGTCATCCGTCGATGACTGCCCCCTCCTACCCCACTTCCGCCTTCGACTTCCACCTCCCGGACGCGTCCATCGCCCAGTCGACCACCATGAGGCGCGACGCCTCGCGCCTCATGGTGGTCGACCGCGCGACCGGGACCATCGCGCATCGCACGTTCGCGGACCTCGTCCAGCTCGTCCCCCCCGGCGACGTCCTGGTGCGCAACACGACCCGCGTCATCCGTGCGCGCCTGCTCGGGGTGCGCGACTCGGGCGCCCCGGCCGAGGTGATGCTGCTCAAGCCGCTCGGCGATCACCGCTGGGAGGCCATGGTGCACCCCGGCGGGAAGCTGCGCCCGGGACGCGTCGTCCACGTGGCCCCGGGCTTCGACGTCCGCATCCTCGAGGTCACGGAGCGCCGCACCCGCGTCGTACGGCTGGAGGGACCGGGCGACGACGCCGAGGCCATCGACCGCCACGGACACATCCCGCTCCCCCCCTACATCCACCGTGCAGACGCGGCCGGCGATGCGGAGCGGTACCAGACGGTGTACGCACGCGAGGCCGGGTCGGTCGCCGCCCCCACCGCCGGGCTGCACTTCACCCCGGCCCTGCTCGAGGCGCTCACCGCCAAGGGGGTGCAGCTGGCGGACGTCCTCCTGCACGTCGGGGCGGGGACGTTCAAGCCGGTGGAGGTGAGCGACCCCGCGCGGCACGTCATGCACGAAGAGTGGTACCAGGTCGGCGCCGAGACGGCGAACCGGCTCAACGCCGCGCGGGCGCGCGGGGCCCACCTGTGGGCCGTGGGGACGACCTCCGTTCGCACGCTCGAGTCGAATGCCGACGCCAGCGGACGATTCCACCCCGCCGAGGGGGAGACCTCGATCTTCATCTATCCGCCCTACACCTTCCGTGCGGTCGACCGCCTGGTCACCAATTTCCACCTCCCCCGCTCCACCCTCCTCATGCTCGTCGCGGCGTTCGCCGGCTACGAGCTCATCATGGACGCCTATCGCACCGCCGTCCGCGAAGGCTACCGCTTCTACTCCTATGGCGATGCGATGGTCATCCTGTAGCGTCACGGTGCCGGCGAGCCGCGCTTCCCTGGCGTTCCTGCTCCTCTCGACGGCCGCCTGCGTGACGTCGCGCACGCGCAGCTTCCTCCCCTCGCCGCAGAACCCGATCTACACCCCGGCCACGGCCGAGCCGGTGCTGGCCGAGTACCTGCGGCTGCAATGCGGGGCCCTGCGCAAGGCGCAGCGCCCCGATTCCGGCACGGCCCGCTTCGTGGTGGACGTCGACACGAGCGGCTTTGCCACGCGCGCGACGCTGGTGCGCGGCACCGGCGACGAGACGCTCGACGGCGTCTTCGGTACCGTCTCGGCCCAACTCACCTTCGCCAAGGCCCCACGGGCACGGCACGAAGGCGTCGACATCGGCTATCGCTGCGAGGGGGACGACGCACGCGTCGCGGTGAAGGCGGGAGGGCAGTAGCGCGTGCCACCGGGCCCGGCCTTCCGGTTCGACCTCGTCGCACGCGACGGGCGCGCGCGCGCCGCGACCTTCCGCACGCCGCACGGCATCGTCGAGACGCCGGTGTTCATGCCCGTGGGGACGCTGGCCACCGTCAAGGCGCTCGACCCCGACGACGTGCGCGGCGCCGGCGCGCAGATGATCCTCGCCAACGCCTATCACCTGCACCTCCGCCCCGGCGACGAGCTCGTGCGCGACTTGGGGGGCCTGCACCGCTTCATGCACTGGGACGCGCCGATCCTCACCGACTCCGGCGGCTTCCAGGTCTTCTCGCTGGAGACGCTGCGCACGGTCCGCGAGGAGGGCGTGGAGTTCCGCTCGCACATCGACGGCTCGAAGCGCTTCTTCTCCCCCGAACGCGTGATGCAGATCGAGCGCAACCTGGGCGCCGACGTCATCATGCAGTTCGACCACGTCATTCCCGGCCAGTCGGAGGCGGCGGCCGCGCGCGATGCGAGCGAACGCTCCCTCCGATGGCTGCAGCGCTGCCAGGGCGAGTTCGAGCGCCTGCGCCGCGAACAGGGGGACCCGCGCGGGGCCCCGCAGGCGCTCTTTCCCATCGTCCAGGGCGGGATCCACGCCGAGCTGCGGCGCGAGGCGGCCCGAGCGATTCGCGACGCGGGCGACTGGCTGGGGTATGGCATCGGCGGGCTCTCCGTGGGCGAGGGCAAGCCCGACATGTACGCGATGCTCGACGTCGTCGATCCCGAGCTCCCGGCCGACCGGCCGCGGTACCTGATGGGAGTCGGCTTTCCGGAGGACCTCATCGAGGGGGTCAGGCGCGGCGTGGACCTCTTCGACTGTGTCGCCCCGACCCGCATGGGGCGGAACGGGACGGCGTTCACCAGCGAGGGGCGCCTGAATGTCAAGCGCAACGACCTGCGGACCGACCCTCGCCCCCTCGACCCGGCGTGCGACTGCAGCACCTGCCGCCGCTTTTCGAGGGCCTACCTCCGCCACCTGTACGTGAGCGACGAGATCCTGGGACTCCGCCTCCTCTCGCTGCACAATGTACATTTCCTGATCACCCTGATGCGCCAGGCGCGCCTCGCGATCCTCGAGCAGCGCTTCGAGTCGTGGAGCAGCGACTGGCTCCTTCGCCTCACCTCCCGCGCCACGCCTTCGCAATGACCGCGACCCTCCTCCCCGCCCCGTTCCTCCTGCAGGCCGCCGGCGGCGCGAGCTCGCCCCTGCTCCCGTTCCTGTTCCAGATCGCGGCCATTTTCGGGATCTTCTACTTCCTGATGATCCGGCCGCAGCAGAAGCAGCGGAAGCAGCACGAGGCTCGACTGCGCAACCTCAAGCGCGGCGACACGGTCGTCACCGCGGGGGGACTGGTGGGCGAGGTCGTGCACCTCAAGGAGTCCCCGAAGGACGGCAGCGCCGACAAGTCGATGGACGATCACATCACCATCAAGTCCGGCGAATCACGCGTGGTCGTCGAGCGCGGACGCGTTGCCCGTGTCCTCTCGGGCGAACCCTCCACCGCACCGAATACGTGAGCCTCCTCCCGATCCAGGTCCTCGGCTCGTCCATCCTGCGGGTCGAGACGACGCCGGTGACCGAGATCACCGACGAACTGCAGCGCCTCATCGACGACATGTTCGAGACGATGCACGCGGCGCAGGGAATCGGGCTGGCCGCGCCGCAGGTGGGGCGCTCCGAGCGACTCGCGGTCGTCGAGATCGAGGGCGATCGTCTCGTCCTCATCAACCCCGAGATCGTCGACGAGAGCGGGGGCGACAAGGCCGAGGAAGGGTGCCTCTCCATTCCCGACATCTACGGTGACGTGGAGCGCTCGGCGCGGGTGACCGTGCGGGCCACCGACCGCGAGGGGGAGGCGTTCGAGATCGAGGCCGAGGGGCTCATGGCCCGCTGCCTCCAGCACGAGATCGACCACCTGCACGGCAAGCTGTTCATCGACTACATGTCGTTCCTGAAGAAGCGCGCCATCATGGCCAGGTGGGAAGTGCAGAAGACGAAGTACCCGAACCTCGTGCGCATCCTCACCCCCGAGGTCGTGCGACATCTCAGCGAGCAGGGCGACCACCCCGACGAACGGTTGTAGATGCGGGTCCTGTTCTGGGGAACACCGGAGTTCGCCACTCCCCCACTGCGTGCGCTGCTCGGCGAGGGATACGAGGTGGTGGGCGTCGTGACCCAGCCGGACAAGCCGCAGGGACGCAGCCGCTCGACGCTGGTCCCGTCGCCCGTCAAGGTCATCGCCCTCGAGGAGGGGCTCCCCGTGCTGCAGCCCGAGCGGCCGCGCGGCGAGGAGTTCGAGGGCGCGCTCCGGGCACTGGCTCCCGACATTTCCGTCGTCGTCGCCTACGGGCACATCCTCCCGCAGTCGGTCATCGACCTGCCACCGTTAGGCACGCTCAACATCCACGCCTCGCTCCTTCCGCGCTGGCGCGGCGCCGCCCCGATCCAGGCCGCCATCCTTGCCGGCGACGACGAGACCGGGGTCTCCATCATGCGCATGGTCCGGCGCATGGATGCCGGCCCGGTGATCCTGCAGGCGCCGACGCCGATCCTCGGGGACGAGACCTACGGCGAGTTGCAGCTGCGGCTCTCGGAGCTGGGGGCCCTCGCCATCGTGGAGGCGCTCACCCTCATCGCCATGGGCGCGGCGCAGGAGGACGCGCAGGATGAGGTGCTCGCGACCTACGCCGGCAAGGTCGAGCGCGAGCACACCCTGGTGAACTGGACCGGCGACGCACGACAGGTGGCGCGCCAGATCCGCGCCTACGATCCGCGGCCGGGGGCGTACACCACGCTGCGAGGCGTCGACGTCAAGCTTTCCGGCGTCCGCCTCGCCCCGGACGCCGAAGGCGACCCCGGGCTCGTCCTCGCCATCGACGAGGGGGGGATGCTGGTGGCGTGCAGGACCGGCGGCGTGAGGGTGGCGTACGTGCAGCCCGCCGGGAAGCGGCGCCTGGCCGCGCTGGATTGGGCGCAGGGACGCGGGGTTGCCGCTGGCGATATCCTCGGGGCCGCTGAGTGAGGGGCGAGGGGCGACGCCGCCGGCACCGACTATCTTTCCATCCATGATTCCGGGAGATGGAGCGCGCACCAGGGGGGCCACGCTCGTCCAGGGCGGCGTGACCGACGCTCGGGTGGCGGCGGCCGACATCCTGGCCGACCTGCGCGGCGGCGAGCTCCTCGACGCCGCCTTCGACCGCCGCGTGCGGGAGCTCGATGCGCGCGACCGCCGCTGGACCCAGGAGCTCGTGTACGGGACGCTGCGCCGGCGCGGCGTCCTCGACGCCATCCTCACTGAGCGCGTGCGAGGCGGGCTGGCGCGGCTCGATGCCGACCTGACCGACATCCTCCGCCTCGGGATCTACCAGCTCCTCCACATGGGGTCGGTCCCCCCGTACGCGGCAATTGCCCAGAGCGTGGAGCTGGCCAAGCGGCGCCATGGCATCGGAGCCAGCAAGCTCGCCAACGCCGTGCTGAGGCGCGTGGATCGCGAACGCGGAGACGATGCGTTCACCGCACTCCCGCGCCCTCCCGATCCCGTCGAGGCGCTCGCGCTGGCGGGATCGCATCCGCAGTGGCTCGTGGCGAGGTGGGCGGCGCGGTGGGGACTCGAGGAGGCGACGCGCCTGGTGGAACTGAACAACACCGAGGCACCGCTGTGCATCCGCCCATATGGCATCGTGCACGAACAGCTCGAGGCCATGCTCGAAGAAGCGGGCGTGCACGTGGACGACGCCCCATTCGTCCACGACGGCCTCTGCATCACCAGCCACCCGGCGCTGGCCGACCTCGGGGCGTTCCGCCAGGGACTCTTCTTCGTGCAGGATCCGGCGGCCACCCTCGTGACGCAGTACGCGTCGGTTCCCGAGGGGGCGACGGTGATCGACCTGTGCGCGGCGCCGGGGGGCAAGTCGTTGGAGCTTTCGCGCGTCGCGTCGCTGGTGATCGCGTGCGATCGTTCGCCCGCGCGCCTGGAGCGCATGCGCCAGAATGTCGAGCGCCTGGACGCCCGCAACGTCGTCCTCGTGGCGACCGACGCGCGCGAGACCGCGCTTTCACCGGTGGACGCCGTCCTCGTCGACGCCCCGTGCACCGGCACGGGGACGTTTCGCCGCCACCCGGACGCCCGCTGGCGCCTCAAGGCCTCGGACCTGGCGGTGAGCGCCGCCGCGCAGCGCGCCATCCTCCGCTCCGCGGCGTCGCTGGTGCGTCCGGGCGGACTAATGATCTACAGCACCTGCTCGCTCGAGGCCGAGGAGAACGAACGCCAGGTGGAGGCGTTCCTGGCCGCGCATCCGGAGTGGACGCTCGACCCTCCGCCGGGCGGGACGGTCGCCGACGCGGTGCTGGACGGCGGGATGCTGCGCGTCCTCCCGCAGCGGCATGGTGTGGACGGCGCCTTCGCCGCCCGCCTGCGCCGGAGCGCGGGACGGAGCGCGGGACGGAGCGCGGCATGAAGCGCCCCGCCCGGCTCCGGACGGTACTCGAGCACCTCGTGGTGGCCGGAACCGCCAGCCTCCTCGCCTACCTGCTCGTCGCGTTCGTGATCCTCCCCGATGACGTCGCGGTCGGCGACGTCACCGTGCCTGGGGTGGTGGGACTGACCCAGGCCGACGCGCAGCGCCGCCTGACGACGCTCGGTCTCGAGGCGAAGACGGGGGAGTCGCGCTACTCGGCCGATGCCCCCAAGTCGACCGTGCTGGCCCAGAACCCGCCGTCCGGGACGACGGTTCCCCCGGGGACGGCGGTCACGCTGGACATCAGCGCCGGGCAGCAGCGCGCGACCATCCCGCCCCTGGCCGGCTTGTCGCGGCGCGATGCCGAAGGGGAGCTGGCCCAGGCCGGGTTGCAGCTGGGGCAGGTGACCACGCAGCCGAGCGACTCGGCCCGCGGACTGGTCATCGCGAGCAACCCGTCCGAAGGGCAGGTCGTGCCACAGGGGACGCGCGTGGACCTCGTGGTCAGCGCCGGCCCCGCGTCGCTCACGATGCCCGACGTCGTGGGGCACGACCTCGCCTCGGCCAACGCGCTGCTCGCGCAGCTCGGCTTCCCCACGGGCCCCCTCGAGTACGACCCCTCGGCCACCTTCCCCGCCGGGACGGTGGTCGCCCAGACGCCGGCGGCCGGCTCGGCCGTCGCCGCCGGCACCATCGTCACGCTTCGCATTGCAGGAACCCGATGACCGTTCGCATCGCCCCGTCCATCCTGAGTGCCGACTTCGCCCGGCTTGGCGACGAGATCGCGATGTGCGTGGAAGGGGGCGCCGACTGGATCCACATCGACGTCATGGATGGCTGCTTCGTCCCCAACCTGACGTATGGGGCCAAGGTCATCGAGACGGTCCGCCGCCTGACGACGCTTCCGCTCGACGTGCACCTGATGGTGGTCGAGCCCGAGAAGTACTTCGACGCGTTCGCCAAGGCCGGGGCCAACGTCATCACCATCCACCAGGAAACCGCGCCGCACCTGCACCGGCAGGTCGCGCGCATCCGCGAGCTGGGGTGCCTGGCCGGCGTCACCATCAACCCGTCGACGCCCGTCGCGACGCTCGCCGACATTGCCCCGGACGTGGACCTCATCCTCATCATGTCGGTGAATCCCGGCTTCGGCGGGCAGACGTTCATTCCGCGCACGATCGAGAAGCTGCGGCAGGCGCGGGCCCTGCTGGACGAGTCCGGGAATCGGGGGGCCGTGCTGGAGGTGGACGGGGGGATCGCCCGCGACACGATCGCCAGCTGCTGGCGCGCCGGGGCCGACACGTTCGTCGCCGGCAACGCGATCTTCGCGGCCCGCGACCCGCGCGGGGAGATCGCCACCCTTCGCGCGCTGTGCCAGGAGCGGGTATGAGCACCGCGCGCCAGTGGGCGCTCGTGGCGGGGGTCGTCGCCATCCTCGGCGCCGCGCTGTACGCCGGGACCCAACTCGGCGGAAGCACGCTGCACCAGGTTCGCGTCGGCTCACCCGTTCCCGAGTTCCGCGCCGCCACGCTCGACGGCACGGCGCGGATCAAGGGGATCGCCGACTACAAGGGCGACGTCGTCCTGATCAACCTCTGGGCCACGTGGTGCGGCCCGTGCGTGATCGAGATGCCCAGCATCCAGCGCCTCTACGATCGCTACCGGGGGGCGGGGCTCAAGGTCGTCGCCGTCGCGGTGGACGACCCCGGCAACGAGCAGCGCATCCTCGATTTCGTCGCCGAGCACGGGTTGACGTTCGAGATCCTGCACGAAGGGACGGGAAAGATCGAGGCCGCCTTCCAGACGCAGGGCATCCCGGCGACGTTCCTCGTCGGCCGCGACGGGCGCATTCGCAAGCTCAACCTCGGGGCGGCCGACTGGGACTCGCCCGCCAACCGTGCGGTCGTCGCGCAACTGCTCGGCGCGGGCGGCCCGGCGACGGACTGATGCGCGTCCTGGCGCTCGAGACGTCCTGCGACGAGACCTCGGCCAGCGTGGTGGAGGGAGCGGGCGACCGGGTGCAGCTGCAATCCCTCGTCATCCTCTCGCAGGACATCCACCGGGTGTTCGGCGGCGTGGTGCCCGAGATCGCCTCGCGCGCCCACCTCACCGCCGTCGTCCCCGTGGTGCGGCAGGCGCTGCGCGATGCGCACTGCACCCTGGCCGACGTGGACGTGGTCGCCGTGACACATGCCCCCGGACTCGTCGGGGCGCTCCTGGTGGGGGTGAGCTATGCCAAGGGGCTGGCGTTCGGCGCAGGCAAGAAGCTGTTAGGGGTGCACCACATGGAAGGGCACCTCTTCGCGACGTCGCTCGAGGCACCCGGCGCCGTCCCCCCGTTCACCGCCCTGCTGGTGTCCGGCGGGCACACGCTCCTCCTCGACGTGGCGGCGTGGGGGGAGTACCGCGTCCTGGGCGCCACGCGCGACGATGCGGCGGGCGAAGCCTTCGACAAGGTGGCCAAGCTCCTTGGCCTCCCCTGGGCGCTCGAGGCGCTCGCCGCGACCGGCACCCCGTCGCGCTTCCGCTTCTCGCGCCCCATGCTGCGCCGCGACCAGCAGCCGGGCGACGCCGACTACTTCGACGTTTCGTTCAGCGGCTTGAAGACGGCGGTACTGCACGCCGTGCGGAGCAGTGCGGACCTGGCGGACGATGCGCCGCACATCGCGCGCGCCTTCCAGGACGCCTTGGTGGACACGCTGGTGGAGAAGACGTATCGTGCGGCACGGCAGCATGGACGGAGGCGCGTCGTGCTCGGGGGCGGAGTGGCGTGCAACCGGGCGCTGGAAGCGGCGATGCGTCGTCGGCTGGGCGACCTCGGGGCGGAGGTGCATGCCCCGTCGCCGCGCCTCGCCACCGACAATGCGGCGATGATCGCCCGGGCCGCGCTCTTCCATGCCGAGCGCGGCGCGGCCAGCGACTGGACCCTCAACGCGTACGCCTCGCGCCCGATGCCCGGACTGCGTCCGTAAGCGACGTGGCGCAGCAGCACCGGCAGCAGCAGTACCGATAGCAGCAGCACCGATAGCAGCAGCACCGATCGCAGCAGTACCAGCACCCCGCACCGCGCATCAGCACCCTCGCACGGCTTCACCGCACGCCACCCTCGCCCGCCACGAGCCCTTCACCGCATGGACCACATCATTCACCACCCGTTCGAGATCAAGCTCGGACCGCTTGCGCTGACCGGCTTCGGGATCGCCGTGCTGATGGCCTTCGTGATCGCCCAGATCATCTCGCAGCGCGAGCTGACGCGCCGGGGGCATGCGGTGGAGGCGGAGGCGATCCCTGACCTCATCTTCGCGTCGGTGCTCGGGATGCTGGTCGGGGGGAAGCTGTACTACATCCTGGTCATCTCCCACGACTGGCGCGACCTGCTGACCCGGGCCGGCTTCGTGTTCTGGGGGGGGCTCATGGGCGGGGTGCTGTTCAACTGGCTGTACATCACGCGCAAGAAGATCTCGTTCGCGCGCTTCGCCGACGTGGCCGGTCCGGCCATTGCCGCCGCGTACTCGGTGGGGCGCACGGGGTGCTGGGCGGTGGGCGACGACTACGGCCATCCGTGGACCTCGCGCTTCGCGGTGGCCTTCCCCGAGGGTTCGCCGCCCAGTACGGCCGGGATCATGAACCAGGTGTTCGGCACCCCCATTCCGCCAGGCGCAACCCCGGACACCGTCCTCACCGTGCACCCCACGCAGCTCTACGAGACCGGGATGGCGCTCGTCATGTTCCTGGTCCTGTGGCGCTTCCGCGACCACAAGCACGCGGAGGGGTGGCTGTTCGGGATGTACTGCGTGCTGGCCGGGATCGAGCGGTTCATCGTCGAGTTCTTCCGGGCCAAGGACGATCGCTTCTTCGGGCCGCTCACGGCGGCGCAGGTCATCGGGCTGGCGATCGCGGCCGCCGGGTTCGCCGTCATGGCCGCCCGCAACCGCACCGGTCCGGGGCGCCCGGGGATCCACGCCATGGCCTAACGCGTGATGCCCTCGCTCCCCGCCACCTGGCTCATGGACTCGACCTTCTCCTCGAGGGCCCGCACGCGGTCCTCGATGGGCTCCGGGACGGGGTGCCGCGGCGGGGGAATCGTGGGGAGCGCGACCGAGCGCCTGGGCCAGAAGGTCTTGGCGAGCGCGAAGACGAACAGGGCCACCAGCGCGAACTGCGCGAGCAGCGTCTCGACGCTGGGGAAGATCCCCATCGCCTCGAACGACGGCCAGCCCGGGAGGATCGTGATGGGGACGAGATTTCCCTCTTGCAGCTCCCGGATCCCCTTGCCCATGAAGACGAAGGCCATGTAGTACAGCAGGGCGCTCGTCACCCCGAAGAACGGGCGCAGCGGGATCTTCACACCGTACCGGTGGAAGAGCATGAAGACGACGACGAGGGCGGCGAAGCCCACGGCGATCCCCGCGGTGATCGGCAGGGCGGCTCCTTCCGCGAAGAGTGCCTGCAGGAAGAGCGCGGTCTCGGCGCCTTCGCGGTACACGGCGAGGAAGGCGACCGCGACGAGGGCACGGCTGCCGCCCGCACTGAGCGCGGTGGTGACCTTGTCCTTGATGAACTTCTGCCACTTGGCCGCCTCGACCTTCGAGACGAGCCAGTAGGAGACGGAGAAGAGGACGGCGACGGCGATGAGCATCGTCACCCCCTCGATGACCTCCCGCGTGGCCGGGAGGGCCTTGAGCACGGTGGCGAGGATGACGGCGGTGACCCCGCTGGCGACCAGGGCGGCGCCGATACCGAGCCAGATGTCACGGAGGCGCTCCCGGTTCCCGGTCTTGACGAGGAACGCGACGATCGCGCCGATGACGAGGATCGCCTCGAACCCCTCGCGCAGGATGATCAGGAACGACTGGAGGAAGGCGCCCCAGAAGCCCGAAGCCGGACGGGTGAGCTCGACGATCGCCGGCATGCCGGCGGCGATCGCATCGCGGGCGCGCTCGGCCGAACGGAAATCGTCCGCCTTCACCGCCCCCTTGAAGTCGGCGAAGTGGCGCTCCATGGTGGCGACCAGTCCCGGATTACGGGCCCGCGCCGGGGTCTCGAGCGGTTCGAAGGCGATGTACGCATCGAAGGCGCGATCGCCGGCATCGGCGCGCCGCCCGGCGCGGGCCGCCGAGAGCGCCTCGTCGAGGATCGCCATGACCCGCTTCGCCACGCTGTCGGCGTCTTGGGTCTCGTCTCCCGTCGCCAAGGCGACGGGGACATCGTCGAGGGCCAGCGTGCGCACGTGCGCGACGAGCTGCGCGAGCTCCTCGTCCTCCAGGTCGCGCGTGGGCGGCATGGCGGTCCCGCGCACCCCCGCCCGAATGGCCTCGATGATCTGGGCATCGCTACGCTCCGCCTGCCAGGCGAATGCGTTCAGCTCGACCGGGATCTTGGTGAGCGCGGCGACCAGCGGACCGTCGCCCGCGCCGGATGCGCCATGGCATCCCGCGCAGCGCTGCGCGTAGATCCCCTCACCGGGGGCGTGGCTCTTCGGCGCGCGCAGCGTGTTGATGTAGCTGATGACGTCCCAGCGCTGGTCGGGGGTGAGCTTGTCGGCCCACGCGGCCATCGGGGTCCCGGCAATGCCTACGCTGGTGATGCGGAACATGAGCGCCGGCGAGACGTCGGCCATCGTCGCGGCGTCCCCCACCGCCGGCGGCGGCGGATTCATCCCGGCCGCGTTGGGCCCGTCGCCCCCCCCGGTGGCGCCGTGGCAGGCGGCGCAGTGCTCCCGGTAGATGGCGCGCCCCGCCGCGAGGTCGACGCGGCGCGTGGGGAGGTCGAGGGCCGCATCGGCGCCTAACGATGCCATGAAGCGCCCATGCAGGGCGGCCAGGTCGGCCGGCGGGCGCCTGGCGGCCACGACGCCGGCGAGCGAATCGAGGAGCGCCTGGGCCTGGGCGGCCTTGTCGCCGCTGAGGCGCTGGGCCACGTCGCGGGCATCGCCGAGGAACGAGACCGCCTCCTCGTACTCCATGTCCGAGATCATCCGGCCGTTCGCGTCGACCGCCTTGGCGTACTCCTCGACCGCGACACCGACGATGCTCGCGAGGCGCTTGGCGGGGCGCTCCTGCGCCGGCGCGCCGCTCGCCGTGGCGACCAAAATGCCCATCACGACCGCGAACATCGAAGACCAACGACGGAAACCAGGCACGACGATCGGAGTGATGGGCATATGGTCGGTGCGACAGCACCGGGCTACCACGGCGCGGCAAGGCGGCGCGTGCGTTCGGGAAGGAAACCGGGCACCGGTGTGTTCCGGGCGTCCGGTGAGGCTGCTCTCATACGATTGAGAGTCATTCTCATTGCTATCCCGAGTGAAGTTATCGGCACTTTCCATCGATGGCTAGTCGTCGCGCTCCAGGACCACCACCGCCCCCGCCGTCTGCCGGGAATGCGACAGCGTCACCAGGGTCCGGCTCACCGCCAGCTCGCGCGCGCGTTCGGCGGCTCGCCCGTGCAGCACGACGCAGGGACGGCGATGCTCATCGTGCACCACCTCGATCTCGCGCCACCCGATCCCCCGCGCCTCCTCCGTCCCCGCGAGCGCCTTGAACGCCGCCTCCTTCGCCGCCAGCCGGGCGGCCACGTGCTGCGCCGGCGTATGCATCCCGGCGCAATACGCCCACTCGCGCTCGGTCAGCAGGCGCGACGTCACGCGCTCGCCCTCGCGCTCGAGCATGCGGGTGACGCGTTCCACGTCGACGATATCCAGCCCTAGTCCGACTACCATGACGGGCAATGATGCACGGTCGGGGCCGTCATCGTGAGAGGGGGGGGACGCCCACGCTCATCTGCCGGACCCGGCCGGAGGAGAGGGGCGATCGCTTCCCGCGAGCACCGTGGTCATCGCTCGCCAGGCGCGGTCTGCCTCGGCAAACAGGGCACGCAGCTGGGCGGCCCATCGGCGCCAATGCACGAAGCGCTGGGCGTCGCCGCCCGTCTCGAGGGCAGCCGCCGCCTCCCGGACGCCGTCGAGCGCTGCGATGAGTGGTTCGCAGGCATCGAGGAGGCGCGCCTCGAGGGCACGACGGTGGGCGGGGCGTCCCTCGTGTCGCTCGCGGGCGATGGCCGCGACCGCCCCGCGAACACGCTCGGCGAGCGCGGCGGCATCGAAGCCGGCAACCAGCCACTCCACGGGCTCGTCGCCCTCCAGACGGCGACGCGCCTGCATGAGCGGGGCCAGGAAGCGCGCACGCGCCTCGCCGAGTTCATCCGGCCGCGCGCCCCCGGCGGGACGCGTGCCGAGTGCGCGAAGGGCGCGCGCCACTTCGGGGAGGGTGCACGCACGCTTGGCGATCGCATGCCAGGCCCGATCGAGGGCATCCCCCCCGGCCAGCTGCAACTCCTCGCCGCCCTGATGCACCGACAGGACGCCCGCGCGCCACGCCGCGCCCGTCAGCGACGGGAGCGCGAGCGCCAGCTCCTCGCCCGTCGCCTCGAGCCGCACGACCACCTCCCGGGCCTCGATGAACACCGTGACCGACTCGTGCAACGCGCGCCCTCGCCAACGTCCGGCGGCGTGAAGCGAGGTGAAGGCGAGACGAGCCGCCGGCTCAGGCGTCATCGGCGGCACGACCGGACGGCGCCGAGTCGCCGGGGGGCGAGCGATTCCCCCTCCACCTCACGCCTCGTCGATGGCGCGCATCACGGCGGTCGTGTCGCGCAGGTCGGAGAAGACGGCGGCCGGCTGGTGCGCCGAGAGATCGTCGACCGAGTAGCGCCCCGTCGCGACCGCGATGGCCCGCGCCCCGACGCCGCGCCCGCAGTGGATGTCCGACGGCGTGTCGCCGATGATCACCAGCCGATCGCCGGTGAGGATGTCGCCCAACGATGCACGCGAGCGCTCCAGGGCGATGGCCGGCAGCTCGGGGCGGTGCTCGTGATCCGAGCCGAACGCGCCGATCCGGAAGCGGGCCGGGTCGATCCCGACCGCGCGGAGCTTGCGCTGCGCACCACCCACGAGGTTACCGGTGAGCAACCCCAGGACGCGATCGGTGCGCGCCTCGATGGCGTCGAGCAGCTCGAGCACTCCCTCGAGACGGTGCGCCCCCGGCTCGTGCTGCGCCAACTCGTGGTCCAGGCGTGCGAGATACTGCTCGAGCACCTCCGAGAGCCGCTCGTCGATGAGCGCGTCGTGCACCCCGGCTTCGCGCATCAGCTCGCGAACGATCTGGACGTCGGTCTTGCCGTCGTACCGGTACGCGCTCGGCCCGGTGGCGCCGAAGACTTCCATCAGGGCACCCTCCATCGCGCGGCGCCCCGCGCCGTCGGTCCAGAGCAAGGTGCCGTCGATGTCGAAGAGGACGAGCTTCATGAAGGCAGAAGACGAGAAGACGAGAAGACGAGAAGACGAGACGGCGAGCGGGGCGGCCGCGACGCGCTAGCGGCGGGTGAGGAGGAGTCCGGAGATCACGAAGGCGGCGCCGACGACCTGGGGGAGGGTCGGCACCTCACGCAACACGAAGTACGCCACGATGGCCGCGATCACCGGCTGGAGGTTCGAGTAGACCGCCGTGCGGGTGGGGCCGAGGATGCGCAGGCCGCGATACCAGAAAAGATAGGCCAAGACCATCGCGATGAGGGCGCTGTAGAGAATCGCGGCCCAGGCCCCGGCGGGGAGGGCGAGCCAGGGGGTGGCGACGAGTGCCGGGATGGCCACGAGCGTCGTGACGACTGCCCCGCCAAGCATCGTCAGCCCACCCAGCTGCAAGGCGTGCACCTGCTGGGCCACGCGACGGAGGGCGACGGAGTACACCGCCCAGCTCACCGACGCCCCCAGGAGGAGGACGACGCCCAGGGCCGAGTCGGCCCCGGATCCCCCGCGTGCCGAGCCGAGGACCACGCTCGAGCACCCCACGATCTGGAAGACGATCCCGACCCACTGCCGGCGCGTGAGCCGCTCGGTGCCCAGCATCCGGCCGAGGATCGCGATGAACGCCGGGGTGGATGCCACGATGAGTGCTGCCGTGGCCACGCGCGACCGGACGACCCCAAGGATGAAGAGGATCTGGTAGACCCCGTTGCCCAGCATCCCGAGCAGGATGAGCTCCCGGGCCTCGCGGGTCGGGACGCGCGGGAGTCCCATCGCCCTCGCGATCCCCAGTTGGGTCGCGGCGGCGATGGGAATGCGGGTCCCGTTGAAGGCGAGGGGGGCGACGAACTGCGTCCCGTACTTCAGGACGGAGAAGTTGATCCCCCAGATGGTCGCCATCAGGAGGAGAAGAATGTCGGTCGTCCAGCGCGCTTCACTCTCGCGCGATGGGGCGTCGCCCGGGGCGACGATTTCCGCAGCACTGACAGCCATGCCCAAAGCTAGATGGCCCGGGTAGCTTTGGGCATGCATGTCTCCTTCGCACTCTTCGCCGACGCGGCCAACATTTCCCAGGAAGGGAAGCTCAACATCCTTGGCGTCTTCGACGCGGTGCAGGTGGGACAGCTCCCGGCACTCCACCCCCGCGCCCACCTCGTGGTGCGCCTCAAGGGCGGTGCGGCGGACGTCGGCCGCCACACCGTATCGCTGCGTTGGGTGAACCCCAGCGGGGTCGAGCTCTGGTCGTCCGACGGCGAGATCGAGGTCGAGGGGATCCCGCCGATGGCGACCGAGATGGACCTGCCGCTCATCGCGGCGATCGACCTCCCCCTGAACGAATCGGGGGCATACACGATGCGCATCGCGCTGGACGCGACGCCGCACGCGGAGGTCGCGCTGCTGGTGCGCGCGGCCCCGCCGCAGTTCGTCGCACCGCGCGGCGGACTCGTGTCCTGAGCCCGCGCCCGGGGGCGCGGCCGACTCGCGTCCCGACCGCCGCGCTCAGGGACGCGGCGGCGGCGGATTCGCGATCGGCCCGGCGGCGGCGCACTTCCGGCAGAGGGTTACCCCCTTCATGCTGCAGATCACGCAGATGAAGGTGCCGCATCCGTTGCACGGGTACCCCTCGGAGGCACGCTCCTCGTTGCCGCAGGCGCGGCAGGTCATCGCGTCGTGTTCGTGGGGCGTGTTCATCGCCATCCTCGCGCGTTGTTCACGCGTTGTTCACGCGTTCCCCATGGTGGTCAGCTCACCCCGTTGGGGAGCCGATATTCCTTGATCTTCTTGATGAGCGTGGCCCGCGAGATCCCGAGCTCGCGGGCAGCGTGCGTGCGATTCCCGTCGTGCCGGCGCAGCGTCCGCTCGATGTGCTCGCGCTCCACCTCGGCGAGCGACCGTCCCTCGTGGCGCTCGGAATTCGCACCGGCGTGGGAGGGGGCGCGCAACTCAGGGGGGAGGGAATGCAGCGCGAGCTGCGGCTCGCCGCGTCCCACGATCATCCCGCGCTCCAGCACGTTGCGCAACTCGCGGATGTTCCCGGGCCACGCGTAGCGCAGCAGCGCATCGAGCGCCTCTTCGGCGATCTCGCGCGGGGCGCCGGGCAGGTGCGGCGCCAGCTCCTCCATGAGGCGCGCCAGCAGCTCCACCAGGTCCTCACGCGCCCATGCCCGCAGCGGCGGGAGCGTGAGGGGCATGACGCTCAGCCGGTAGTAGAGGTCTTCGCGGAAGCGACCCGCGTTGACTTCGCTGACGAGATCCACGTTCGTGGCGGCGATGACGCGCACATCGACGGTCACTTCGTGCGTCCCCCCGACGCGCCGGAAGGGCTTCCCTTCGAGCACGCGCAGCAGCTTCGGCTGGAGCGGCTGGGGGAGGGCGCCGATCTCGTCGATGAAGAGCGTCCCCCCCGTGGCCATCTCCAGGACGCCCGGCCGCACCGCACCGCGGCTGGGCTCGTCGGCGCCGAACAGTTCCGCGTCGAGCGACTCGATTGCATGGGCGGCGCAGTTCACCTCGAGGAGCGGGGCAGGGGCGCGCGACGAGTTGGCATGGATGATCTCCGCGATCCTCCCCTTCCCCGTCCCGCTCTCTCCCAGCAGGAGAACGGTCGTCCGGTCGCTGGCGGCCAGGAGGTCGACTTGCCGGGCCAGTTCCTGCATGCGCGGGGAACTGCCGATGGCGATGTGGCGACTGCTTGCCCGTCTCGCCGTGAGGTACCGTGACAGCTGGCGCACGCGCAGCTTCTCGAGGGCGCGATCGACGACGACGCCGAGGTGCGAGAGCTCGACCGGCTTGGTGAGGAAGTTCTCGACGCCATCCTGCACGGCGCGCACCGCCATCGAGATGTCCGCGTAGCCCGAGACCATGATCACCATCGGGTCTTCGTGCCGGATGCGCGCGAAGACGTCGAAGCCGGACATGTCGGGGAGGCGCAGGTCGAGGAGCGTCACGTCGGGGCGTCGCTCGTGCCACAGGGCCAACGCCGCCTCGCCCGATGCCGCTCGCCGCACGGTGTGCCCCTTGCGCTCGAAGAACCTGGTGAAGTTCATCGCCAGCGGCGATTCGTCGTCGACGATCAGGAGATCGGCCATCGGGTCAGCGGTGCGGGATCGGTGTGGCGACGAGCGCCTGGCGTACGTCCTCGAGCGCGAACGGCTTGTGCAGCGTGAGGCAGCCGCTCTCGCGAACGATCGGGTGGGTGTCCTCACCCTCCAGGTCCCCGGTCAGGATGATCACCCGGGAGACTAGCTCGGGGCGGCGTTCGCGCAACTCCGCCAGCAGGGCTGCGCCCCCGAGCCGGGGCATGCGAAGGTCGAGCAGGATGCGGTCGAAGTCGGACTCGGCGAGCGCGCGCCGTCCCTCCTCGCCGTCGGCCGCAAGGGATACGCGATGTCCCAGCGATTCCAGGGCGCGCTTCAGGGCGGCGCGGATGGTCGGCTCGTCGTCGATGACGAGGACGTCGAGGAGGGCGCGGCCGTCCTCGCGTGGCGCGGGGGCGGCGGGCGCGGCCTCGTCAGGCGGGGCGACGATCGGGAGCTGCACGACGAAGGTCGCGCCCTCGCCAGGGGTGGAGTCGACGTGCACCCGACCACCGTGCTCGCGGATGATCCCCTCGGCCACGGCGAGCCCGAGCCCGGCGAGGTCGGCGCCGTCGCGCGAGGGGATGCGCGGGCTGAAGAGGTGCTCCATCTCGGTGGCGGCGATCCCCGGGCCGGTGTTCCGCACCACGAGGACGAGCGCGTCGGCGACGCGGGAGAGCTGCAGCGAGAGACGCCGTTCGCCCCCCCAGCCGCGGAGCGCGTGCTCGGCGCGGGTGATGAGGTGGAGCACCGCCTGCTGCAACCGGCCGGCGTCGCCGTACGTCGTGGGGAGGTCCGTGGGGAGGTCCTCGTCGAGGGCCACGCCGGCGACGCCCAGCGCGTAGCGGCGCACGGCGAGGGCATTGGCCACCACGTCCGCCAGTCGCAACGGCGCCCGCTGCACGGGGCGCTCGCGGGCCAGGTCGAGGAGGTTGCGCACGATGCGCGAGGCGCGGCGCGCCTCCTCGCGGATCGTCACCAGCCCCTCGTGCGTCCGCCGCTCGTCGGCCGACGATTCCAGCAGCAGCTCGCTGAACGCGAGGACGGCCGAGAGGGGGTTGTTGATCTCGTGCGCCACGCCGCCAAGGAGGTGCCCGACGCTGGCGAGGCGCTCGCGGCGGAGGAGCTCGTCGAGGAGGCGCTTCTCGGCGGTGACGTCGCGCACGACCCCCATGACCCCGGTCACGCGTCCGCGCTCGACGATGGGCGAGGCCACGAGCGATCCCCAGCGGGCACGCCCGGCCGCGTCGAGGTAGCGAACCTCGCGGGATCCGCGGTGACCGTGGAGCGCGGCGACGAAGAGTTCCCAGGTGGCCTCGCGATCGCGCGGATCGAGCATCAGGGAGAAGTGCTGCCCGGCCACGGCGTCGCGCCCGTGCCCGGTCGCCGCCTCGAAGGCCCGGTTGACGGAGGTGAAGTTCCCCTCCTCGTCGACGGTGAAGATGGCATCCGACGCCGCCTCGACCAGCAGGGCATAGCGGGCCTCGCTGCGCTGCAGCACGTCGGCGCGGGCGCGATCGGCGGTCATGTCGCGCGCGACGAGGAGGACGCCGACGATCGCCTGCTCCTCGCGAATGGGCGTGGCCGAGACGTCGAGGGTGCGCGTGGCGCCATTGCGCCTGACGATCTGGCACTCGAACTCCTGCGCGCCGCCCTGGCGCGCCTCGCCGAGGGCCGCGACGACCCGGTCGACATCGGCGGGCGCCACGAGGGGGTGGAAGGCGCGGCCGAGCAGCAGCTCGCCCGGCGCATCGAAGACCTCGCACGCCGCCGGGTTCGCCGACGTGATGGCCCCGGTCATCCCGACGGTCACGACCACGTCGGTGGCGCGCTCGAAGAGGTGGCGGTAGCGGGCTTCCGATGCGGACGCGGCGTCGCGGTAGCGGTCCCAGATGGAGCGCTGGGCACTCACGTCATCGAAGGTGACGATGGCGCCGCCGTTGGGGTGCGGGACGGCCAGGACGTCGAACCAGCGCCCGTCGGCGGTCTCGCAGGCCGCGCGGGCATGCACGCCGTCGGCGAGGGCGCGCGCCAGCGGGTCATGCGACGGATCGGGGCGTGCGCCGAGGACCGTCTCGTGGAAGGGACGCCCCATCAACGTGAGCAACGCGTCGTCGGCCGTGAGCTGCAATGCCCGCCCGTTCGACCGCGTGATGCGCTGCTCATCATCCACCAGGCACATCCCGAGGCCGATGGACTCGAAGGCCGCCGACCATTCGCGGGTCGCCTCGCGCACCTCCTCGTACAGGCGCGCGTTCACCACCGCCACCGCCACCTGGTCGGCCAGGCGCTGCAGGACGCGCGCGTCGTCGGTCGTGAAGTCGGCCTCACGGTCGTACACGCCGATGACCCCGAGAATCCCGCGCGCCGTCATCAGCGGGACGATGACCGACTTGCGCGTCGACACCAGGCGCAGCGTGGGACGGTGCACCCCCGTCTCGGCGTGCATGTCGTTGGAGACGACCGCCACGCCGCTCGTGACCACGCGCCCGCACAGGCTCCCCGAGACCGGCACGTGCACCCCCGACAGGAGCTCCGTGCTCCCCAGTGCCGACACGAAGTGCAGGTAGTCGCCCTCGCGCAGTGCCACGGTCGCCCCCTCGGCCTGCAGCAGGGCGATGGCGTGCCGGAGGATCAGGCGCAGCACCTCGCCCATCTTGAGCGACTCGCCCACGGCCCGCGCGATCTCGGCCATCGCCTCGCTCTGCCGCCGCTCGCGCTCGCTTTCGGCGAAGAGCTGCGCGTTGCTGAGCGCGCCCGCCGCGTGGCGGACGAGCATCGCCACCACCTCGCGCGCCTCGACGCCAAAGGCGTCCTCGCGCAGGTCGTGCAGCGCCACGACGCCGAGGAGGCGCCGTCCGTGCATCATCGGGACCACCAGGACCGCCGCGGCGGCCAGGCCATCGACCAGCACGTCACCGGCCTCGGAGAGGGCGAGGCGCCCCGACGCGTAGGCGGCGACATGCACCGGCGTCCCGCTGCGCGCGGCCTGACCCACCGGACCGCTCCCCAGCGGCATCGCGCGCGGGGGGAGGATCGCATCGTCGACGACGTGGTGCACCACCTCGACGAGCGCCCGGTCCAGGTCGACGCGCGCCACCATCACCCCCTCGCACGCCACCGCCCGCCGGACCACGCGGGCCAACTCGACCAGGATGTCGTCCTCGTCGAGGGTGCGCGCCAGCGAGCCGGCCGCCTGCTGCAAGAGCTGGAGGCGCCGCTCGTGCCGGCGCCCGCGCTCGACCAGGGCGCGTACGCGCTCGGCCGACGCGGGGGGGAGCGCTGCCAGAAGCGACGCCAGCTCGTCCCGCTCCGGGAGGTCGGGGGGGGTGGCGCGATCGCGCACGTCGGCGGGAAGCACCCGGTCGCCTGCCTAACGCGCGACGGAGGGGACCAGCACGCACGCGGCCCGCGGGGCCACCGTCACGTGCAGCGTGGCGCCCGGAAGGAGCTCGCCATCGGCCTGCGTGGCGCGGCGGGGAGAAGTCTCGAGGTGCATGGTCCGTCCCCTGAGGAAATGCATCGACCGGTCAGGCCGGAAATCGTGGCGCATCAGGCGCCATCCCAGGCGCAGCGCGTCGGGCACGCTCGCCGGGGAGAAGACGCACAAGTCGAGCATTCCGTCATTCTCCCGGACATCGGGACCCAGACGGATGAGCCCGCCCAGGAGGGTGCCGAAATTCGCCACCAGCGCCGCCGTGGCCCGAAACTCGTGCGCGACGCCATCCACCGTCGCGCGCAAGGCGAACGCGTCCATCCGCAGCGCCGCTCGCGTCCCGGTCACGACGTAAGCCAGCACCCCGAACCGGCGCTTCGCTCGCGCGCTCGTCTCCTGCACCATCGCCGCATCCACCCCGACTCCGGCCGCGATCGCGAAGACGCGGCCATCCTCGAGCCGCCCCAGGTCGATCCGCGTCGTCTCACCCGCCACGAGCGCCGCCACCGCCCTGCGGACCGACATCGGGATGCCCAGCGCGCGGGCCAGCAGGTTCCCGGTGCCGGCGGGGAGGACCCCGACCGGCTGGCCGCTCCCCTGCAGGGCGTGGAGCACCTCCATCACCGTCCCATCGCCGCCGAGCGTGAAGACCGCGTCATGACCGTGCGCGTGGGCGCGCGCCAGCTGCTCGGCGTGCCCGGGATGCGCGGTGGCGTGCACGGTGCAGGTGACGCCCGCGCGCGCAAACGCGCGGGTCGCGGCGTCCAGCGACGATGCCCCGCGCCGTGAACCCGGGTTCACGATCACCAAGGCCCGCCTGACGGCTACCACCGCCACGCGCGGAAGATGTCGAAGCCGTACTGACGGCGAGTGGTGGTGAAGCTGCGGTCGGTCCCGGTACCGCAGAACAGCTCGTTGAGCGGCGGCTCGAGCGAGAAGGAGAAGCCGTAGCCCGCCGTCAGGCGCTGCTCCAGCTTGACGCCGATCGAGTTGGCGAGGTCGACGGGGTTGAGCTGCCCACCCGAGGCCCCCAGCCGGCACAACCCCGTGGTGAGCGAGAGGAAGGTCCGTTCACCCAGCTGCTTTCCGATGCCGAACTGTACGCCATTGAGGAGCCCCTGGCGTGACTGCCGCAGCTGGTCGGAGGCGGTCTGGATGCTCACGTAGTCGAAGAGCCCGCCCGAGAACTTGGCCGAGATGTAGCTCGACAGCGTGCTCAGGGCGATCGACGAGGCCGTCAGGCGGTTCTCGGCCAGTCCGCCGCCGATCCCGAACGACGGCACACCGGCGACGAGGTACGAGATCAGGTCGGACTCCGACAGCTGCAGCGAGTCGGCGCTCTCCAGGCGCAAGCGCGGCTGGATGAGCGTCCCCTGCACGCGCACGCGGATGCGCACGTCGTTGCGCCCGCCGTACGTGCTCGAGATCTGCCGGACGGTATGGAGGGCGCTGATGTTGAGGATGGGGTTGAGGTCGGTCTCGTTGAGGAAGCGCAGCTCTCCCCCCTCGACGTTGAAGGTGCGCTGGACGAGCCCCCCGAGGTCGAGCCGGTAGTAGCCGCGCTCCGTCTGCAGCGCGCCGTCGAGCGCCAGCTGCGGGGCATCACCCTCGCGACGGGCCCCGACCGTGACGTTCACCGCCCCGCCCAGCTTGATGTCGGCTTCCTCCGAGCGGACGCGCACGTCGGAGCCCATCGCGATGCGCACGTTCTCCACGGTGAGGTTGTTCACGAAGGCCGGCGGAGCCTTCGGGAGCAGCGCCCGGTTCGCGAAGACCGTCGTATCGACGACGTTGTACAGCTCCGGATCGTCGAGCGAGATCAGCTTCTTCCCCGTGAACTCGGGGATGACGATCACGCCGCGGTTCACGGTCACGCTCCCCGACAACCGCGACCGATCGAGCGAACCGCTGAGGCTCAGTCCGGCCGAGAGCGAGAGCTCGGCGACGCGTCGGTTGGCGATCGCCTGGAACTCGCGGGCGCCGAGCGAGACGTCGAAGGCCGCCCCTTCCCGCTCGCTCCGCGCCACCCACCCGGTGACCCAGAGCGAGTCGCGCGCTTCCTCGCCGCTCACCATCGAGAGGCGGCGCACACGGATGGTGTCGCGCGAGGCGACGAGATCGACGTTGGCGTTGCGCAGGCGGATCCCGAGGTCGGGGATCGTCGCCGCGGCGGAGTCGACGCGAAGGAACCCCTCGAGCGCCGAATGGTCCGTCGTCCCGGCGAGCGAGAAGTCCGCCGACAGGCGCCCACGGGCGTCACTCATGGCCGGGATGAAGCTCTCCACGACGGCCATGTCGAGATCGGTGGATCGCGCGGACACGCGGAGCGTATCGCGCAGCAGCCGCTGGTCGCGGGAGGCGAGCGCGAGGTCGACGGGAAGGTTGCCGCGAATCGAGACGACGCTGGTGTCGTGGCGCAGCACGTCCACCCCCAGGCGCAGCCGTCGGTCGGCGTAGGCGCCCTGCAGGGCGGCGCGGGCGACGTTCACCTCTCCGACCTTGGCCCCGGTCACGGAGCCCGTGAGCACCATCGTCGGCTGCTCGCGAGTTCCGGCGACGTCGACGCGCGCCGCCAACCACCCGCCGAGCACCCCCTTGGCTTGCGCCAGGTTGGCCAGGTCGGCCAGGGACACGCTGTCCATCGCGAGGCGCAAGGCGACCTGGCCGTCGGCCGGCGCCGTTCCCGCCAGCACGATCCGCCCGCCGCGGCTCCCCGACAGCCGCAACGTGTCGATGGCGAAGGCATCGCCAGTGAACCACAGGCCGGCCGGGTGCGCGAGCGTCCAATCGCGCCCCTCCAGTCCCACGTGCAGGGCGTCGAGCGACACCCGCGTGGTGTCACCCTGCATCCCGAACGCCCCGCGCGACTCGAGGACCGGGCCGTTCGACAGCGTCGTCAGCACCCCGAAGCCCACCTGTTCGCGACTGCGCACGGCCAGGTCGAGCCCCGCGTTCGCCACGGAGACCGGGCCCAGCGCGATGGTGTCGGCATTCACGGTGACCTTCCCGCTGATGCCGGGGAGCATCACGTGCTGCAAGTCCGCCGAGAGGCGCGCCACCCTGGCGCCGACGGTTCCGTACGTCAGCCCACGGACGTCGAGCGCCGCGCGCACGTCGAGCGAGTCCAATGACCCCGAGAGGACCCCGCCACCGGTCACCACCGCGCCGAGCGAATCACGCCGTGCGCGATCGAGGGCCACGCTGTCGCTGCCGCTGGCCTGCACGAGGTAATAGCGCAGCGCGCCCAATGAGTCGGCCGCGACCGTGAACGCGAGCGAGTCGCGCTCCGAAGGGAAGAGGCCGAGCCCGCCACGACCGGCCATCGAGGCCAGCGCGGTCTCGACGTGGAGGGTGTCGAGGCGGACGCGTCCCCCGCCGAAGCGCATGCGCGCGCGGCCTCCCGTGTAGATGCGCACCGAATCGACGAGCGACCGGTCGAGCGCCACATCGACCGGCCCCTCCCAGTTGGCCAGCGAGTCGCCGACGACATCGAGATCGGCGGTCCCGTTGAGCCGCGTGTGCGGCACCGCCGCCGTGTCGAGGAGGAGCCGCATGTCGAGATCGGCGAACCGCAGCGTTCCGTGGTAGCCGTAGCCCCCGACGGAGTCGGCATCCACCCGGCCGTCGTAGGCGAGCGTCCCCGGCGCCCCGGTCAGCTCGGTGACGATCGCGAGGTCATCGGCCTGTCCCTGGACCCGCAGTGGCCCGGCGTAGGAACCGCGGTAGATCAGTTCCGCCTCGGGATACGCGCGCGCCACCGTCGTGAGGGCGAGCGGCTTGGCATCGAGGGCGAGGTCGTAGGTGAGGAACTGCTCCCCGATCGTCACCCGCCCGTTGCCCGTGAAGCGCGACGGCTCGCCGTCCTCGAATCGGTGCGTGATGTCCGCATCGCGGAAGCGCAGGTCGGTCCACAGCGAATCCAGCCGCGCCGTCCCCGACACGAGCCCGAAGAGCCTGGGGAACGACGGGTTCACGAACTGCATGGTCCGCAGGTCGAAGTGGTCGAGGGCGACGTCGAACCCGCGGAACTTCGTCAGGGCGGGAAACAGGATGTCCAGCTCCCCTCGCACCTGGCCCCGCGCCGTTGCTCCCGGGACGTTCGCATCGCGGAAGAAGAACCGGCCGTCATCCACCTTGAAGCGGTTCACCGGCCCCCCCGTGGCCTTCACGGTGGCGTCGATCGTCCCCTTGAACGGGTACGGGAGTGGTTCGCCCGTGAACTGCTCGATCAGGATCCAGTCGATGGGGTCGGCCCGGAGGTCGATGTCCGTCACGGCGAGAACGGGACCACCGACGCCGAACGTCATCGTCCCGCGCAGGCGCGAGTTCATGGTGCGAACATCGACGTCGCGCAGCGCATACTCGAGGACGTGCAGGTCGGCCGCGTTCCCGATGTGCAGCGTGGCCCGCCCTCCGCCTTTGGTCGGGAGGGTGGGATAGACCCAGGCCACGTCGGCCAGCGCGAGGGTGTCGGCAACGAAGGTGAGGTCGTAGCGGGTGGGGAGGTCGCTCCCCCACCAGACCTTCCCCCGCATCGACCCGCGGGAGCCGGGAAGGCGGAAGTGCGGCACGTCGGCCCAGAGCGAGTCGCCCTTGTTTCGCACCTTCCCGCGCAGGTCGCGGAACTGGAACGGCGGGTCGAACTCGTCGGCGTCGAGGCGCTGCACGTCGAACTGCCGCCCGAGTGCGCTGCGGTCGTCGATCCGCGACGGTCCGAGCTCGAGCGCGAGGTTCGTCCAGCTGCGCTCCGTCTGGTAGTGGCTCCCCACCTGCCGGATGCGCTTGTCACGACGCCCGAGCGCATGGGCGACGGCGCTGTCGCGCCTGGCGCCGCGCAGCGAATCGTCGGGGTGCCACAGCATGGTGAGGAGGAAGGTTCCGTCCTTGATCCGGGCCGCGTTGATGAAGATGTAATCGCCGAAGTTGTGCACCCCCGGCGGCTTCGGCGCTCCCTTGGGCCCTGGCGGGAAGATCTTCCGGAAGTTCCACGTCTTCGTCGAATCCTCGAGGATGTGCACCACCGCGCGCTCGACGATGACTTCCGAGGCGACGATGCGCCGGTCGAGGAGGTCGCGCGGGTCGAACCGGATCGCAATCGGCCCGGTGGAGACGAAGAGCGAGTCGTTCTTTTCTCGGATGGCGAAGGAATCGACGACCAGCTCGGAGAAGAGCGACCCCTGGAGGTGGCCGATGTACATCTTGCCCTGGATCCGGGCGTTGATGAACGACATGGCCTGCTCGCGGATCTGGTCGCGCCCCCAGCGCGTCTGCGTGATGGCCGCGACGACGGCCGCCAGCAGCCCGCCCAGCACGAACAGCGTGGCGGCCGAGGCGAGGACGACGGTGCGGCGGCGCGACATGGCTAGAACGCCTGCCCGATCGAGAAGTTGAACGTCAGCCTGCTCCCGAAGCTCGTGCGGCGGGCGGGCTGGAACGTCGATGGACAGGCGCCGCGCGCCTGCACCGGAAGGGCGGTTCCCCCTCCGGGCCGCGCCTCGCCCGGGACGACGGGGAGGAGGTTGTCGGGGCTGACGCAGTACAGCGCCCGCTCCACGGCGTCGCCCACGCGCTGCGAGGCGCTGTAGAAGGCCGGCCCGCTCGGCGCCTGGTACGGGTTGTAGCCGATGTCGACGCGCACCGGTCCGATCGGGGTGAAGACGCGCACGCCCACCCCCGGGGTGATCTTGATGCGCACCTGCGTCTGGCTGGCGGTGTTGCCGCCGCGGTTCCACACCTCGCCGGCGTCGACGAAGAGCGCGTACTGGATGAGCTCCGGGAGGAAGACCGAGCGCAGGCGCAATTCGGCGTTGGCGATCACCACGTTGTCGCCGCCGGAGGGGACGACGCGCAGGCGCCCGCCCGACTGGTCGATGCGGAAGTACGACGTGTCGCCGGCGCCCGGGACGACCGTGAACGTGTCTTCCACGACGTAGATGGAGGGGCCGAGTTCGTTCTGGCGGAAGCCACGCACCGTGGTGGGCCCGCCCGCGTAGAGGCGTTCCTGCGGCGGGACGAAGCTGCGGCTCCCGCCGACGGAGAGGCGGCGCCCCAGCACGGTGCCGCCGCGGAGGCGCATGACGAAGACGCCGCCGTCGAAGACCGGGCGGTAGAAGGAGCCGTCGAAGACCGCGCGATTGAACTGCTGGTCGGTGCTCGAGCCGATGGCGCGCGACGCGTGGCGCAGCTCGAAGCGCAGGACCGACCCCCGCGTGGGATTCGCGAAGTCGTCGGCCCGGTTGCGCGTGAGGCTCCAGCCGCCCACCGCGAGGCGGTTGCGGGCGAGGAGGCGCTCCTGCACCTCGAGCTCGCAGACGTTGAAGACGGCGCAGAAGAAGGCCGGCGACGAGAACGTGCTCCCGTACTCGAGCTGGTAGGAGAAGCTCTGGGGGAGGGGGCCGTCGATTCCCTGCTGCACCGACCCGAGGACGCCGAAGGGGGTGTCGCGCAGGAACGCCTGGAATTCGGAGCGGCGCTCGCTGTAGAGGGTGATGGTGGGGACGGTGCGCAGCCCGAAGAGCGAGGGCTGCGAGAGCGTCACCCCGGCATAGTAGTTCAGGGTGTCGCTGAAGATGTCGTTCTGCACCTCGCTGCGGCAGAAGCCGCTGGCGAAGTCGAACGGCTTGCCGACCCCGATCTTGGAGAGGCGGCCGTTGAGGTCGAGCCGCCGCAGCCCGCCGAGGAAGCTGTAGTTGGAGTAGCTCCCCTGCGTGCGCAGGCAGTCGAGATTCCCCCATCCGATCGACGCCCGCGCGGCACGCAGGTCGCCTTCCGTCAGCTGCACATTGACGGTGACCAGCGAGTCGACCGCGTCCACGAGCGACGCGGAGTCCACCTGGACGTCGACGTGGCGGAATGCCTCCGAGAGGTAGAGGCTCCGCTTGACCGCTTCGAGCGAGCGTTCACGATAGAGCTGGCCCTCACGAATGCCGAGCACCGACCTGACGCGTTGCGGGTCGATGCGCGGGTGCTCACCCGGCGGGGCCTCGATGTTGACGTTGACGGCGCCGAGGCGCGCGCGCGGGCCGGTGGCGGCGCTGAACTCGACGCTCGCCGTGCGCCTGGCGGTATCGGTGTCGAAGCTCCGCAGGACTTCGGCGAGCGGATAGCCGCGGTCGCGGAGGCGGCGCGCGAGCGAGTCGCGCGTGGCCAGCACCACCGACTTGTCGAAGCGCTGGCCCACCTTGATCTCGATGCCGCGCACGAGCCGGTCGAATTGCGGGACGCCCTCGAACCCCTGGTAGGTGACGCTGTCCACCAGGATCGGCCGCCCCTCGGTGATGACGAAGCGCAGGTGCGCGGCGCGCGGGCCGTGCATGGTGATCTCCTTCCCCACGGTGACCGACGAGAAGCCGGCGTTGCGGTAGAAGAGGATCAGGCGCAACGAGTCCTGGGTGACGGTGGCGGGATCGAGGCAGTAGCGCTTGCCGAAGAAGCGGAAGTAGCGGCGGGCGAACGACGACTGGGTCGTCGCCACGCCGTCGGCGAGCTCGCTGCTGCGAAAGGTGTGGTTGCCGACGAAGTCGAGCTTGCGCACCTCGATGGAGGTCGCGTCGCATTCGAGCGCCTGGGCGCCAAGGCCACGGGCCAGGCAGAGCCACGCGACCCCGAGGGCCACCCCGAGTCGGCGACGCACGTCAGGCGGTCTCGACGAGGACGGCGCCGGTCCCCTTCATCTTGGCGCGTCGCTTGACGTCGGCGGCGCGCATGCCGAGGTGGGCGAGGCTCTGCCAGCCGGCGGGATCGACGTCGAGCACGGCGGCCGAGACCCCGGCCAGCGGGAACTCGCGCACCCGCCCCTCGCGGTCGACGCCCGTGTAACTCCCCTGCGCCGCGGCGTCGGGCCCGACCGCCGCTTCGACGACGCCGCGGCAGCGGCGGGTGCACTCGTCCATGAGTGGCACCGCCCGCGCCATCGTGGTGATGACGATGAAATCGTCGCCACCGATGTGCCCCACGAAGTCGACCGCGGCATCGCCCGCCACGGCCGCGGACGATTCACGGATCGCGGCACCGAGCCCGCGAATGACCTCGTCCGCGATGGCGAAGCCGAACGTGTCGGCGAACGGCTTGAAGTTGTCGAGGTCCAGGTAGCAGACCGCGAAGCGCGCCCCGGCCTGCACCCGGTCCATGATCTCGGACTCGATCGCGCGCCCTCCCGGGAGGCCGCTGGTCGGGTTCCGGTCGCCCTCGCGCTGGACCAAACGAAGCATTGCCTGCACGCGGGCGCGCAGCTCGCGCGGATCGAAGGGCTTCGCGATGTAGTCGTCCGCGCCGGCGGCGAAGCCCTCGACCTTGCTCTCCACGCCGCTCTGCGCGGTGAGCATCATCACCGGGACGCGCGCCGTGAACGGGTTCTGCTTGAGGCGCCGGCACACCTCCAGCCCGCTCATGTGGGGCATGGAGTGGTCCAGGATCACGAGGTCGGGCTCGCGCGCCGCAATGGACGCGAGCGCCTCGACTCCGTCCGCGGCCATCGACACCTCATGACCCGAGGCGCGAAAGAGCTCGCGCAGCATCAGGCGCATGTCTTCGTTGTCGTCGGCCAGCAGGAGATAACTCACGGATCGAAGCGAACTTGCCTCGTGTTTGACGGGTCGTGTCCCATGGGCGTAAGTTCTCGTCCGCTCACCCGTACTGTCAATCGGACGGCAGGAAGCGGCGCAATTCCGGACGCGCGCGTCACGCCCTGCCGCAGCGCCCCCGCCCCGTGGAACTCGACGCCTACCAGGCCCTCGCCCGTCGCACGCTGAACCCCGCGCTCGACGGGCAGGCGCGCCTCCTCGACGCCGCCGCCGGGCTTGCGGAGGAGGCGGGGGAGGTGCTGGGGACCGTGCGCAAGCACCTCTTCCAGCAGCGCCCGCTCGATCGCGAGGCCCTCACGCGCGAGTTAGGCGACGCGCTCTGGTGCCTCAGCGCCGTCGCCACCGCGCTCGACCTGTCGTTAGGTGACGTGGCGCACGGCAACCTCGAGAAGCTCGAGCGGCGCTACCCCAGCGGCTTCACCGCCGAGGCGGCCTTGCGTCGGGGCGACGAGCCACCGGCCGGGGGGTGACCCGGCCAGCGCCCCGCAGGGCGCCGGCGCCCGCCGGGAGGGGAGAGCCGCCGATCAGTCGTCCTTCTGGCCGAAGATCGCCATGTTGGACGAGTGCCCCGGGGCGACCTTCTTCTCGGGGTAGATCCAGTGGACGGCCTGGTTCACCGCCGTCGCCGCCTCACCGAACCCGGCCGCGATCAGCTTGAGCTTGCCGGGATACGTCGTGACGTCGCCCGCGGCATAGATCCCGGGGCGCCCCGTCTCCATCATGGAATTGACGACGATCTCGTCCTTTTCGAGCGTCAGCCCCCACTTGGCCAGTTCGCCCAGGTCGCTCACGTAGCCCAGCATCGGCAGGACCGCCTCGCACGGGACGGCGCGAGTGGCCTTGGTCTTCGTCTCGCGCACCACCACGCCGGTCAGGCGGTCGTCCTGGCTCACGATGTCATGCAGCTCGTGGAAGGTGAGAATCTCCACCGCCCCCTCCGACGCCGCGCGCTGCACCTCGGCGACGGTCGCACCGTGCGCGCGGAAACGGTCGCTCCGGTGGACCACCGTCACGTGCAGCGCCTTGCCGGTGAGCTGGTGCGCCCAATCGAACGCCGAATCGCCGCCGCCGATGATGACGACACGCTTCCCCCGGTATACCTCGGGGTCGAGGACCACGTCATCGATGCCTCGCCCGTACCAGGGCTCCGCGCACGGCTGCGGGAGGCGCCGCGGGGCGAAGGCCCCGATCCCGGCGGCGATGAGGATGGCGCGCGTGGGATACTCGCCCGCCGTCGTCTGGAGAACGAAGTGCCCATCCCGCTCGTCGAGCCCCCGCACTTCCTGGTGGAGGAACTCCTTGCCACCGAACTGGGCCGATTGCTCGACCAGCGCGCGCACGAGGTCCTTGGCCAGGATCTTGGGAAATCCGGCGACGTCGAAGATGTACTTTTCGGGGTAGAGGGCGGTCAGCTGGCCGCCGAGCTGGGGGAGCGCGTCGATGATCTGGGCGGTGGCGCCCCGCATCCCGGCATAGAATCGTGCGAAGAGCCCTGTGGGGCCGCCGCCGATGATGGTGATGTCGACGAGGTCGTGAGTAGGCATGGGGGAAACGTAATTGGGGTCCGAAGCCGCCGGCTGCGTCGCAGCGCAGCCGCCCCCTCCTCCCGCCCCCCCTGCCCCCCCCGCCCTCGTCTCCTCGTCTCCTCGTCTTCTCGTCTTCTCGTCTTCTAGATTTCATCCATGACCCTCAAGATCTACACCAAGACCGGCGACGCCGGACAGACCGCGCTGTTCGGCGGCGGACGCGTGGAGAAGGACCACCCGCGGGTGGAGGCATACGGTGCCGTCGACGAGCTGAACGCCTGCCTTGGCATGGCGCGTTCGGTCGAGCTGATGCCCCGCATCGACGAGGTGCTGGTCCCCATCCAGCGTGACCTCTTCTCCATCGGGGCGCTGCTGGCGACGCCGGACCGCGACAAGATGCGCGAGCAGCTGCAAAAGGCGCGCATCGACGACGGACGGATCGCCGAACTGGAGCGGGCGATCGACGAGTGCGATCGCGAGCTGGAGCCGCTCAAGTCGTTCATCCTCCCCGGGGGGACGCCGAAGTCCTCGGCGCTGCACGTGGCGCGCACGGTCTGTCGGCGCGCCGAGCGGCGCGTCGTCGCGCTGCATCGCGAGGTGCAGCTCCCGGACCTCGTCGTGATCTACCTCAACCGGCTCTCGGACCTCCTGTTCATGCTGGCGCGGGTGGCCAACCGGCGCGCCGGGGCAGGCGAGGTGACGTGGTAGCAGCCGAGGGGAGCGCGAGCGCCCCCGAGCGTTCCGTCGAGCTGCTGGGCTACCGGGTGCGAGTGGCCCCCTGGCTCCTCGAGCAGGTGGGGCGGGTGGTGGCGGAGGTGGCGCCCGCCCACACCGTCGCGGTCATCACCGACGACCACGTGGCGCCGTTGCACCTCCCGGCCGTGGTCGGATCGCTGCGGCACTTTCTCCCGCACACCCGCACCATCGTCCGGGCAATCCCTTCGGGCGAGCAGCAGAAGACGCGCGAGACCTGGGCCGCGCTCACCGACTGGATGACGGACGAGCGCTGCGGGCGCGACACGACGGTCGTCGCGTTGGGCGGCGGTGTCGTCGGCGACCTGGCCGGCTTCGTCGCCGCCACCTTCATGCGCGGCATCCCCGTCGTCCAGTGCCCCACCTCGCTCCTGGCGATGGTCGACGCATCGGTGGGCGGAAAAGTCGGGGTCGACACCCCCGCCGGGAAGAACCTCGTCGGCGCCTTCCACCAGCCACACGCCGTCCTCGTCGACCCGACGGCGCTGCAGACGCTCCCCCCCGACCACCGGCGCGCGGGACTGGCCGAGGTCATCAAGCACGGAGCCATCGCCGACGCCGGTTACCTCGACGAGGCGGTGGCGTTAGGCGCGACGCTCGTGTCGGGGGACGACGTGGCGTGGCACGGCGAGCGCCTCACCGCCCTCATCGCGCGCAGCATCGCGATCAAGGCCGACGTGGTGCGCCAGGACGAGCGGGAGGGCGGCGTACGCCAGGTCCTGAACTTCGGTCACACCATCGGGCATGCGATCGAGGCGGCCAGCGGCTTCACCCTGCTGCACGGCGAGGCGATCGCGATCGGGATGACGTGCGAGGCGTTGCTGGCCGAGCGCCTCGGCATCGCCGAGCCCGGGACGGGCGACGTCATCGAGCGGGCGTTGCGCGCGGTGGGGCTCCCGACGCAGTGTCCACCGGGGATGCCGCCGTCGACGCTCATCGACCTGATGCGGATCGACAAGAAGTCGCGCAACAGCCGGATCGTCTTCGCCCTCCCGGCACGCATCGGCACCATGGCGCGGGTCGACCGGCGGTTCGGCATCGCCGTGGGCGACGACGTCGTCCTCGCCGCCCTCTCGTCCACCCGCTGACCGGGAGGCGCGCGCCGGGGTGGCGGCACCCGCGGCGTGCGCCACCTGTCTCCCCCTGACGGAGTTGCCCATGACGCCTCGCGGCGCCGCAATGCTCGGGATGATCCTCTTCATCGTCCTCCTCTCGTTCGGCTCGTACCTGCTGGACGTCCCCATGGCGGTCGTCCTCATCGCCGCCGTCTTCGCCATCAGCGTCATCCTGTTCGTCGGGACCAGGGGGCGCCCACCGGAGTCGCGCTGAGCGCTGGCGCCGGGTTCTCTTCGGTATCCTGCTGCCTCGTTGGCCGCGAGTCGATCCGATCGAATCGCTCAGGATTGCGGAGGGGTTTCTGGCCAACCCGTTGCCGCTGTGACGGATACGGCCAGTCGGCGGCGCCCGGGCCTGCTGGCATCAAAATTGGCTGTTGACGGTTGCGATACCCTTTCTTATCGTGGCCGCCCGATCAGCAGGACGCCGGTGAGCGACTGTCGCTCGATTCGCCACATAGACGGTTAGGGGCGTGTATGCAGCAAGTGACCGAGAGTCGGCCCAAGGGAACGAAGAGCTTCATCCGTTCCTCCCCCTCCACCGCTTTCGATCAATACCTCCAGGACATCCAGAAGCTTCCGCTCATCACCGACCCGGCCGAGGAGCGTCGCCTCGCGCGGTTGGCCCAGAAGGGCGATGAGAGCGCCGCCGAGCGGCTCGTCACGGCGAACCTGCGGTTCGTGATCTCCTACGTGAAGAAGTACCAGGGGCACGGACTCGACCTCAGCGAACTCGTCGCCATCGGCAACGAGGGGCTTCTCAAGGCGGTGCGGAAGTTCGATCCGGACCAGGGCGTGAAGTTCATCTCCTATGCGGTGTGGTGGGTGCGCCAGGCGGTCCTCAAGGCGCTGGCCGAGCAGACGCGATCGGTGCGGATTCCGCTCAACCAGAACTCGCAGCTCATCCGGCTCTCACGCGCGGAGACGATCCTCGGCCAGGTCCTGCGCCGCGACCCCACCGATGACGAAGTGGCGCGCCTGATCGGCGAGACGCCCGACAACGTGCGCTCGGCCCGCCAGATGTCGGCCACCGAAGTCTCGCTGGACGCCCCGATCGATCGCAGCGACCGCGAGGCATCCACGTTAGGCGAGCGCTTCGCCGGCGTCGATGGTGCGGAGATCGAGGAAGTCACCGACTACAAGCTGATGCGGGAGTTCATCGAGCGTGTCTTCCGCAAGTACCTCACCCCGCGCGAGCGCAAGATCCTCTACCTCTACTACGGGCTCGAGGAGGGCTCGGAGGCGATGACGCTCGAGCGCATCGGGGCGTTGATGGGGGTCACCCGCGAGCGCATCCGGCAGATCCGCGAGCGCGCCTTCGAGAAGCTGCGCGAATCGCCCGACGGGCGGGCGCTGGCCGGATTCTGGTCGGCGGCGTAGCGACGGACCACGTGGATGACGGACGGCCGGGGGCACACGCTCCCGGCCGTCGTGTCTTTCCCCCTCTCCCGGCCGCCGGCCGCCGCGGGGCGATTCCCGGGTTCGCCACGCGTGGCCAATTCCATCGCGACCGCGCCGTGTGGTAACATCAAGTCTGCCATGCCAGCCCCCGACCGACTTCCGATCTTCCCGCTCCCCCTGGTCCTCCTCCCCGGGGCGGTGCAGCCGCTGCACATCTTCGAGCCGCGCTACCGCCAGATGCTGTCCGACTGCCTCGCGGGCGACCGGGAGTTCGGAATCATCTGCCGCACGCCCGTCATCGCCGAGCGCGCCATCCCGGAGGGGACCGCCGGGTGCCGCGCCCACATCGAATCCGCCCAATCGCTCCCCGACGGGAGGTCGAACATCATGGTGATCGGGGGGGACCGCTTCGTCCTGGAGGCGTTCGTCGACGATCCTGCGCCGTATCATGTCGCGCGAGTGGCATCGTTCGAGGACGTGCCGGAATCGATGGCCGCCCTCGAGGACCTGGCAAACCGATTGCGGGAGCTGTTTGCGAGAGTGGGGCGGTCGGCGCGGGCGATCCAGGACGACGCCACGCCGCTCCCGGAGCTCCCGGCATCACCCGCGGCGCTTTCCTTCGCCATCGCGCAGTTCATCGACCTCGAGCTGGCCGACAAGCAGCGGGTGCTGGCGTCGCGCTCGCCGCTGCAGCGGTTGCAGCTGCTGGACGAGGCGCTGGCGCCGGTGGTCGAGTCGATCGAGCGACGGGCGCAGGTGCACGCGCGGGCCAAGCGCAACGGGACGGGAGGGCACGCATGAATCCCGAGGCGCTGGGACGAGTGCTGGCCGGGATCGTCGGCGAGCGGCAGGTGCTGGGACGCGCCAGCGAGCTGCTGGTGTACGCGAGCGACGGGCTTCCGGGTTACCGCAAGCAACCGGCGCTCGCGGTCTTCCCCCGCACGCGCGAGGAAGTCGTCCTCGTCGTGCGCGCGCTGGCCGAGGCGGGAGTCCCCTTCGTCCCACGCGGCGCGGGGACCGGGCTCTCCGGCGGGGCGCTGGCCGAGGGATCGGTGCTGCTGGGGCTCAATCGCCTGACGCGGATCCTCTCCGTGGATGCCGAGAACCGGGTGGCCGTGGTGGAGCCGGGGGTGGTCAACGTGCACCTGACGCGGGCGGTGGCGCCGTACGGGCTCCATTACGCCCCCGACCCCTCGAGCCAGGCGGCGTGCACGATCGGCGGCAACGTGGCGGAGAACGCCGGCGGGCCGCACTGCCTCAAGTACGGGGTCACGCTCAATCACGTGGTGGCGCTGACGGTCCTGCTTCCCGACGGTGAGATCGTGACGCTGGGGAGTGCGGATGGGGAGGGCGAGGGATACGACCTGCTGGGCGCGTTCGTGGGAAGCGAGGGGTGCTTCGGCGTGGCGCTCGATGCGACGGTGCGCCTGTCGCGCAACCCGCAGGCGGTCCGCACGCTGCTGGCCGACTTCGAGAGCATGGACGCGGCGGCACGCGCGACCTCGGCGATCATCGCCGCGGGGATCGTTCCCGCGGCGCTGGAGATGATGGACCAGCCGACGATCCGCGCGGTGGAGGCGTCGATCTACGCCGCCGGGTACCCGGTGGACGCGGCGGCGGTGCTCCTGATGGAGCTCGACGGGCTGGAGGCGGGGATCGACGCCGACGCCGAGAGGCTGCGGATCATTTGTCTCGAGAACGGGGCGCGGGAGGTCCGGCAGGCGCGCGACGAGGCGGAGCGCGCGCGCCTGTGGCAGGGACGAAAGAAGGCGTTCGGGGCGATGGGGCGGGTGTCGTCGCACCTGGTCGTGCAGGACGCCGTGATCCCGCGGACCCGCCTGCCCGAGGTGCTGCGCGAGATCGCGCGCATCGGCGAGGCGGAAGGGCTCACGATCTGCAACGTCTTCCACGCCGGCGACGGCAACCTGCACCCCAACATCCCGTACAACGCCAATGACGCCGACGAGAGCGCGCGCGTGCACCGGGCGATGCGCGCCATCATGCAGGCGTGCGTCGCCGCCGGGGGGAGCGTGACGGGGGAGCACGGGATCGGGCTCGACAAGGTGGAGTACATGCCGCTGATCTTCTCCCCGGAGTCGCTGGATGCGATGTGCCGGCTGCGCGACGTGTTCGACCCGAAGCGGCGCGCGAACCCCGGGAAGGTGGTCCCGGTGCACTCGTGCCGGGAATGGTCGGCGGTGCCGGCGACGCGGGGAGCGTGAGGATGCCGGAGCGTGAGGATGCCGGAGATGGAACCATGAGGCCGGGAATGGAACGATGACGCCAGTGAGCGGTCCGGACGGCATGATGTGGTCGGGGGGGGGCCCCGCAGCAGCTGTCCCCAACGCCCCCCCCGCACCATTCGACTCCCCCCTGCACCCCCGGGACACGGCCGACGTCGCCGCCGCCGTCCGGGACGCGGCGGCGCTGGGCATCCCGCTCCGCATCCGTGGCGCCGGGCACTGGCTCGACGCGGGGCGCCCCGTGACGAGCGCCGCGTGCATCCTCGATGTCTCGGCGCTTCGCGGGATCGTGGAATACCACCCGGGTGACCTGACCCTCACCGCACGGGCCGGCACGTCCCTCGCCGAAATCGACGCCGCCGCCCGCGCCAACGGCCAGTGGCTCCCGCTCGACCCGGTCGGAGCCGCGGCCGGCTCGTTAGGCGCGGCGCTCGCCACCGCCTCCTGCGGCCCGCTGGCCGCGGCGCTCGGCCATCCGCGCGACCTGTCGCTGGGGCTCGAGTTCGTCGACGGGCGCGGGATCGTGGTGCGCGGTGGAGGGCGCGTGGTGAAGAACGTGGCCGGGTTCGACCTCGTGCGCCTCACCGTCGGTGCGTGGGGGACGCTGGGCGTGATCACGGAGGCGACGGTGCGCCTGCGCGCACGCCCGGAGGCCGAATGCACGCTCGCCCTCGACGCGCCGCGCGACGCCGAGGCGCTGGCCACCCTGCTGCGCTCGCTCCGCGCCGCGCCCCTGGCCCCGCTGGCCATGGAACTCGTCGGCGGCGGGCGCATGGCCGCGCTCGAGGCCGGGGAGGGGGACGCCGTGCTCTTGCGCCTGGCGGGCAATCCCGTGGGCGTCGACGCGCAACGGCGCCACCTTGCATCGATCGGTACGGCACGGGAGCTGCCGGCCACGGCCTGGGACCACCTGGCGGCGGCCGACCCGGCCGGCGCCTTCACCCTGCGCGTGTCGGGGCGCCCGTCCCGCCTGGCCCCCCTCTGGCTCGGCGTGACGGCGGCGCTCGCGCACACCCCCGGCGCCCACTGCCAGGCGTCCGTCGAGCGCGGCGTCGCGCGCGTCGTCGTCCCCGCGGGCGACGCGGCCACGGTGGCGCCGCTGGTGCGTTCGCTGGCTCGCGAGTGGCACGTGATCGGCGAGCGGCTCCCCGCAGAGGCATGGGACGTCCTCCCCCCCGCGGCGTCCGACCGGCTCTCGCGCCGAGTGCGCGCCGCCTTCGACCCGTATCACATCCTGAACCCGGGCCTCCTGGCCCCCACGGCATGAGTGGCTCCCTCCCGACGGCCAAGCCCTGCGCGATCCCCGGCACCCCGCTCGCCCAAGCCACGCCGGGACTCGACACCTGCGTGCACTGCGGCTTCTGCCTGCAGGCGTGCCCCACCTACCTGGCGCTGCACGACGAGAACGATTCTCCCCGCGGCCGCATCGTGCTCATGCGGGCGCTGGTGGAGGGCGACCTCGCGCTCGACGACCCCACGGTGCAGACGCATATCGATCGCTGCCTGGGGTGTCGCGGCTGCGAGAGCGCCTGCCCGAGCGGTGTGCCGTACGGCCAGCTCCTCGAGGCAACCCGCGCCACCCTCGCGGCACGCCGCCCCCTCCCCCTCGTCGCGCGCCTGGTCCTCGGGACGTTTGCGCGACCGTGGGCCCTGGCGGTCGCACTGGCGATGGGGCGGCTGGCTCGCGCCACCGGGATCGCGCGCCTGCTCTCGCGCACCAGGGGGCGACTCGGCTTCGCGTTCGCCATGCTGCAGTCGACCGAGGTCCCCGTGGAGCGGGCGCCGTATGCGGCCCGGGGGGACGGCTCGCGCGGACGCGTGGCGCTCCTGCGCGGCTGCGTCATGGAAGGGCTCTTCGCCGGGACCAATCGCGCCACCGAGCGCGTGCTGACGGTGAACGACTACCGCGTCGTCGCGGCGCCGGGCGAAGGGTGCTGCGGGGCGCTGCACGCGCACGCCGGCGACGTGGCGACCGCGCGCGAGCTCGCCAGGCACAACATCGCGGCCTTCGAACGCGCCGGGGCCGACATCGTCGCCGTGAACGCGGCCGGGTGTGGCGCGATGATGAAGGAATACGGGCATCTCCTGCACGATGACCCCGCCTGGCGCGAACGGGCCGAGGGCATGGCGTCGCGCGTGCGCGACGTGAGCGAACTCCTGGCCGCGGCGGGCCCGCGCCCCGGGGCACCACTCCCGCTGCACGTCACCTACGACGCGCCCTGCCACCTGCAGCACGCCCAGCGGGTCACGGAGCCGCCGCTGGCCGTCCTGCGGGCCATCCCCGGATTGCAGCTGACGCCGCTCGTCGACGCCGACCAGTGTTGCGGCAGCGCCGGGATCTACAACCTCGTGGAGCCGGACACGTCGGATGTCGTCCTCGCGCCCAAGCTGGCGCACATCGGGGCGACGCGAGCCGCGCTCGTGGCCACCGGGAATCCGGGCTGCCTCATGCAGATCGGAGCCGGACTCGCGCGCGCGGGGAGCGCCCAGCGAGCCGTGCACCCGGTGGACCTCCTCGACGCGTCCTACGCCCGGCGCGAGGGCTGAAGCGAGACGATGTCACGACGCGTGATCGACGCCGTCCTCCTGGAGTTCGATGGAGTCCTCGCCGACACCGCACGCGCGCGTCGCGAGGCGCTCCTCTCGGTGCTCGGCGAGGAGGGGTTCCGCCTCACGCCCGAGGAGTACCGTGAGTCGTGTGCCGGGCTCGCCACCCCCGACGCCATCCGGGGGGCGCTCCGCCGGCGGGCAGTGTTGGTGGACGACACCGACCTCGAACTGCTGACGCTGCGCGTCGACCGCGTCTTCTCGGCCCACGTCGGCAAGGGAATCGTGCTGGTGGATGGCGCGCGCGAGACGGTGGAACGTCTCGCCGCTCGCGTTCGTCTCGGCATCGTGTCCCGCTCCCCACGCCGCGACGTGGAGTTCGTGCTGTCGCTCGCGCAACTGGAGCACGCCTTCGCCTGCGTGATCGGGGTCGAGGACGCCTTCCCCGGCAAGCCCGACGCGGCGCCGTACCATGCCGCGCTGCGCCGACTCGAGCGCCGCCGCCCCGTCCCTCCCGAAGGGGTCGTCGTGGCGATCGAGGATTCCATTGTCGGCATCCAGGCGGCGCACGCCGCCGGCCTCCGTTGCATCGTGGTCGGCGACGTTCCCGCGCATCTCGCCATGGAGGCGGAGGCCATCGTCCCCGCCATCACCGGACTCGACGTCGCGACGATCGAGGCGCTCGTCGCCCGCGAAGGAGAACGATTCGCATGACGGACCACCAGGATTCAACCTCACCCTCCCCCAGCATGGCAGCTGGCGGCGCCATGCCCGGAACGCCCGCGGCGCCTGCGGCATGCGCCCTCCTGGCCGACGTGGCGCGCGACTACGGCGACGTCGCCGGCGAGTATGCCGCGCTCCGGCGCGCCACCGCCGCCCCGGGAACGCGCGGCGCCATCGTGGTCGACCGCTCCTACCGCTCGCGCGGCACCTTTGCCGGCGCCAAGGCGCGCGACGTCCTCACCGGCCTCGTGACCAACGACATCCTGGCGATTGCGCCTGGCGAGGGATGCTACGCCGCCGCCCTCACGGCCAAGGGGAAGATCCTCGCCGACCCGCGCCTCTTCGCCCGGGACGACGACATCCTCGTCGACGTCGCTCCCCGCGCCGCGGCGGGGTGGTGGGCGATGATCCGCAAGTACGTGAACCCGCGACTGGCCCGCTACGCCGACGTCACGGCCTCGACGGCCGACGTGAGCGTCTACGGCACGCGCGCACACGCGGTGGTGGCGGCGGCAGTGGGGCTCCCCCGTGAGGAACTCTCCGCGATGGCCGAGTTCGCCCACCGCCCGATCGACGCCTTCGGGCACACGTTGCTCGTGGCACGCGTCCCGGACGTGGGACTCGAAGGCTTCTCGCTCATCGTCCCCATCGAGGCCAGGGGGGCCGCGTGGGACGCGCTCGTGACGGCCGGTGCGAGACCCGCCGGGCTCGACGCCTTCGAGATCGCCCGGATCGAGAGCGGACGCCCCGAGTGGGGAGTCGACATGGACGATTCGACGCTGGCGCAGGAAGGGAACATGGAGGCGCTCCACGCGATCTCCTTCACGAAGGGGTGCTACACGGGACAGGAGACCGTTGCACGCATCCACTTCCGGGGGCACGTGAATCGCCACCTCCGCGGGCTCCGCTTCGACGAGGCGACGGTGATCCCATCGGCGGCCCAGCTCCACGACGCGGGGGGGAAGCTGGTGGGCGACGTGCGCAGTTCGGTCGTCTCGCCGCGGCTGGGCGGGATCGCCCTGGCGATGGTGCGTCGTGAAGTGGAGAGCGGGAGCGAGGTCGACGCGACCTGGACGGCGGGGCGTGCGCGCGCACGGATCGTGGACCTCCCCTTCCCGTCTGGCGAGGGGTAAGGCGCGGGTTGGAGGGAAAACGCAGACGGGCGCGACCGGAAGGTCGCGCCCGTCGTGTCGCTCGGGAGAGCGAGCTTAGTGCTTGGTCGTGTCAGCAGCCGAGTCGTGCTTCATGGTCGTGTCCATGGCGGCGGCGCTGTCGGCCGGAGCCGGGGCCGGGGCCATGGCCGGAGCGGCGGTGTCAGCGGCCGGGGTGGCCTCTTCCTTGGCACCACCACAGGCGGCGACGAACATGACGGCGGCGGCGAGAGCGAAACGCTTCATTGCGAGATCTCCAGGGGACGGGGAATGGGGATGAGATGCGATTTACAGCCGGACTCCAAGACCTATGCGTCATTGGCCTGTCCGGCCGCAGCACGCCGCGCTCTCGGTCTTCAGTTGTCACGCCGAGGTTGGCTGCGTCGTGCGCCTAGACGCCGCCAAGTGGGGATGGCTCCCAGAGGAAGCCCCCCCTCGACCCAACAGGGGGGCAAATCTACGGGATCGGGCCGGAGAGTCAAGAGTTTCTGACGCCCCAAGTCCAACTGTGGCAACATGTTTCCCTCCGGTAGCCCAACCGGAGCTGTGCGTTTCGTCACAGTCGGGGCCGCAATCCCACCGATAATCGGCTCGCAAGCTCGGCAATTCCATGGATTTGCGCGCGCAGGGCCCGATGCGGCGTCCGGGCCGACGCGCCTTCCGCGACGAGCCCCGATTTGCGCGCGCGGGCGCAATTGCTAGACTGCAATCCTGCGCCCGCGCTCCGCTTTCCCTGCTCCCACCCTCCAGCGCTCAACGCTCCGTGATCAGCGCCGACGAAGGCACTGCGGCCACCACGACCGTGCGCGGGGCGTGTCCCCACGACTGTCCGGACACGTGCTCGACCATCGTCACGGTTCGCGACGGGCGCGCGATCCGGATCCAGGGCGATCCGGCGCATCCGTTCACCAACGGTTTCCTCTGCGCCAAGGTGAACCGCTACCTGGAGCGGACGTACCACAAGGAGCGGCTGACGACGCCGCTCAAGCGCATCGGCCGCAAGGGGGAGGGACGCTTCCAGCCGGTGTCGTGGGACGAGGCGCTTGGCGACATCGCCGCGCGCCTGCGGGCCATCGCCGACTCGCCGGACGGCCCCCAGTCGATCCTCCCGTACTCCTACGCGGGGACGATGGGGTTCCTGCAGGGGGAGAGCATGGACCGGCGCTTCTTCCATGCGTTGGGCGCGTCACGGCTCGACCGGACGATCTGCGCCACCGCCGGCAAGGTGGGGATGATGATGACGGTCGGGGCCAACATCGGCGCCGACGCCGAGGGCATCCCCGACTGCGACCTCGTGCTCCTGTGGGGGACGAACACCCTCACGTCGAATCCGCACCTCTGGCCGTTCGTGCTCGAGGCGCGTGAGCGGGGAGCGCGCGTGATCGCCATCGACCCCGTTCGCACCCGAACGGCGGAGCAGTGCGATGAATGGCTCGGGATCCGTCCCGGCACCGACGCCGCGCTGGCGCTCGCCATCATGCACGTCGTCTTCGACGAGGGACGGCAGGATGATGACTACCTGGCGCGTCATACGTTGGGCGCGGAGCAGCTGCGGGAGCGGGTGCGCGAGTGGTCCCCCGAACGGGCCGCCCCGATCACCGGGATCGACGCCGCGGCCATCCGCGCGCTCGGCCAGCGTTACGGGCGCGCCCGGTCCGCCTTCATCCGCATCAACTACGGATTGCAGCGGCACGGCGGGGGCGGGATGGCGGTGCGCACCATCGCCTGCCTGCCGGCGGTGACGGGACACTGGCGGCACGCCGGGGGCGGCGTGCAGCTGTCGACGAGCGCCAATTTCCGCTTCAACACCGCCGCCCTCGGGCGCCCGGACATCAATCCGGATGTGCGCACCATCAACATGATCCGCCTGGGCGAGGCGTTGACGCGTCCGGACGCGGGGGTCGGCGGGCCGCCCGTGCGTGCCCTCGTCGTGTACAACTCCAACCCGGCCGAGGTCGCGCCCGACCGCAACACCGTGTTGCACGGGCTGGCGCGCGACGACCTCTTCACCGTCGTCCTCGAGCACTTCCAGACGGGCACGGCCGACTGGGCCGACTACGTGCTGCCGGCCACCACCCAGCTCGAGCACTGGGACGTGCACCTGGCGTACGGCCACCACTACGCCACCCTGAACCGCCCCGCGATTGCCCCGATCGGCGAGGCGAAGCCGAACACCGAGATCTTCCGGCTGCTGGGGCGCCGCATGGGGCTCGCCCCCGCCCTCTTCGCCGACGACGACGTCGCGCTGGTGCGCCTGGCCCTGGACTCGACGCACGAGCGGATGAAGGGAGTGACGTACGAGCGCCTGATGGAACACGGCTGGGTGCGCCTGAACGTCCCGACCCCGTACGCACCGTACGCAGACGGCGGCTTCGCGACACCGAGCGGGAAGTGCGAGTTCTACTCGGGGCGACTGAAGGCGATGGGGTTCGACCCGCTGCCCACCTATACGCCGCCATACGAACTCCCCGAGACGGCGCCGTCGCTGGCGGCGAAGTACCCGCTCTCGCTCATCTCGTCGCCACGGCACTACTTCCTGAACTCGACGTTCGTGAACATCGCCTCGCTGCGGAAGGACGCGGAACCCGAGTGCATGATGCACCCGGTCGACGCCGAGCGACGCGGGCTGGGCAATGGCGCGATGGTCGTGGTGCACAACGACCGTGGACACTTCCTGGCGCGCCTGCGGGTGGAGGCGGGCGTGCGCGAGGGGGTCGTGTGGGCCCCGTCGGTCTGGTGGGGAAAGCTCACCCCCGACGGGCAGAACGCCAACGCCACGACGTCGCAGCGCGAGACCGACATGGGGCACGGCCCCGTCTTCTACGACAACCTCGTCGAGGTGAGCGCGGCCGACTGAGCGGCTGGCGGCGCCGCCAGCGAACTTGAGCGGACGGCGGCGCGTTGTAGCTTCGACCTCACACCCGGAGTCGCCGTTGCCGCACCATCCCCTTCCCGACACCCTTGGCGCCCTGAAGGCACACCCCCTGGGCGAGCGCGCGCGCGTCCTCCGTTCGGTCAAGGACGAGCTGCGCGAGAACCTGATCGTACGCCTCCGCGCGGGGGGCCCGATGTTCGAGGGGGTCGTGGGATACGAGGAGACGGTGATGCCGCAGGTCGTGAACGCGATCCTCGCACGGCACAACTTCATCCTCCTCGGGCTGCGCGGGCAGGCCAAGTCGCGGATCCTCCGTTCGCTCGTCACGCTCCTGGACGAGCGGATCCCGATCGTGGCCGGGAGCGAGATCAACGACAACCCGTACGCGCCGATCTCCAAGTACGCGCGCCAGCGCATCGAGGAGTTGGGGGACGAGACGCCGATCGCGTGGGTGGAGCGCGGCAGCCGTTACGTGGAGAAGCTGGCAACCCCCGACGTCACCATCGCCGACATCATCGGCGACGTCGACCCGATCAAGGCCGCGCGCGGCGGGCACATCCTGTCGGACGAGCTGACGATTCACTACGGGATGCTGCCGCGGGCCAACCGCGGGATCTTCGCGCTCAACGAGCTCCCCGACCTCGCCGGCAAGGTGCAGGTGGGGCTGTTCAACATCATGCAGGAGGGCGACGTCCAGATCAAGGGCTATCCGGTGCGCCTTCCGCTCGACGTCCTGCTCTGCTTCACCGCCAATCCCGAGGACTACACGGCGCGGGGCAAGATCATCACGCCGCTCAAGGACCGGATCGGGAGCGAGGTGCTGACGCATTACCCCGAGACGGTCGAGCTGGGGATGGCGATCACGGCGCAGGAGGCGTGGACGCAGCGCGGCTCGCTCCCGGTGCGCATCCCCGACTTCGTGGCCGAGGTGATCGAGCGGGTCGCCTTCGAGGCCCGCACGGACAAGCGGATCGACCGGCGCTCGGGGGTCTCGCAGCGCATGCCGATCGCGCTGCTGGAGGGGGTCGTCTCGAACGCCGAGCGCCGCGCGCTGCTGCTGGGAAGCGCCGAGGTCGTCCCGCGCATGTCCGACGTGTATGCGGCGCTACCGGCCATCACCGGCAAGATCGAGTTGGAGTACGAGGGAGAGCTGGCGGGGGCGGCGAACATCGCGCGGGAGCTCATCCGGCGCGCCGCCGATGCCACGTTCCACGACCGGGCCGGCGGGGTGAACCTGGACGACGTGATCCTCTGGTTCGAGGACGGTGCGGCGCTCCAGGTGACCGACGACGTCGACTCCACGGTGCTGGCGCGCGCCTTCGAGGCGGTCCCCGGCCTGGCGTCGCTGGTGCACCGCGTGGGACTGGCGCCGGCCGGCGATGCCGCGACCACGGCCGCCGCCTGCGAACTGGTCCTCGAGTCGCTCGTCGCCAGGCGCAAGCTGTCGCGCTCGGACGCGGGACGGTATGGCCGCGCGCCGCAGGAGCGGCGCTCGCGCGGCGGGCAGCAGGATTTCGGCGGCGGGCTCTCCGCCTGATGACGATGCCGGTGCCCACGCCCCTCCTCGCCCCACCCCCCGGCATGGTCGTCCGCGTCGCGACGCCCGACGACCTGGAGACGGTCGTGGCGCTGCGCTTGCAGCTGTTGCGCGAGGAGGCGCACAGTCCGCTGTTCGCCCGGCCGCGGCGCGACGCGGCGCGGCAGGCGCGCCTGTTGTGCGAAGCGCAGCTGGCCACGCCGAGCGAGGTGTCGCTCCTCGCGCTCGCTGGGGGCGACGGCATCGGGCTGCTCCGGTGCGCCGTCTCGCGGGCGCCGCGCCTCGTCCATCCCACGCGCTACGGTTTCCTCACCTCGGCATACGTCGCCCCAGCGTACCGGCGCCGCGGCGTCCTCCGCGCGCTGCTGCGCGAAGCGGAGGCCTGGTGCCGGGCCCACGGCCTGCGCGAGGTCCGCCTGCACTGCACGGTGGAGAATGCCGAGGGGAATGCGACCTGGGAGGCCCTGGGGTACGCCCCAGCGGAAGTCGTGCGGCGCCGCACCCTGGGCAACCGGTAGCCGACGATGCCGGTCGTCACGATCTCGCGCACGTTCGGCGCCGGGGGGAGCGAGGTGGCCGCGGAACTCTCCCGCCGGCTGCAATGGGCGCTGCTCGACAACGCCTTCGTGGAGCGGGTGGCCGTGGGGCTCCACGTCACTCCCGCGCACATGGAGGCCATCGAGGAGCGCCGCCCCTCGCTGGCCGAGCGCATCGCCGACGCCTTCGCGTACAGCTCGCAGGAGCTGCTCGCTGCCCCCCTGGGGGCGCCGCTCCCCCCCACCGAAGAGCGGATCCTCGAGGCGACCCGGCGCGTGATCGACGAAGCGGTGGCGCGCGGACCGGTGGTGCTGGTCGGGCGTGGGGCGCAGATGTGCCTGGCGAATCGCGAGGACGCCGTGCACGTCCTCTGCGTGGCGCCGCGCGACGCCTGCGCCACCCGGGTCGCGGCCCGCCGGGGCATTCCGGTTGCCGACGCCCTCCGGCTGGTCGACGAGACCAACCGGCAGCGCCTCGAGTACGTGCGCCGGAACTGGAAGCGGGATTGGCTCTCGCCGGCCAACTACCACCTGTGCGTGAACACCGACTGGCTCGGCATCGATGGAGGCGTGACGCTCATCGAGTCGGTCGTGCGCCGGTTGCATCTGGCGGGGTGAGCCTCTCGGCGCGGCGTCGGCGCGGGGAGGAGCGGCGCCGGGCGACGCGTGGCCGCAGGACGCGCCGTCGCTCGCGGCACGGCGGCGCGCCCTCACGGCGGTGGGGAGCGTACGCATCGCCGAGGTGCCGTGGACCGAGGCGGCGGCGCTGCCGGACAGCACGCCCCTCGTCGTGATCCCGATCGGCGCCGCGGCGAAGGAACATGGGCCGCACCTCCCGCTCGACAACGACTGGCTCCTGGCCGAGTACTTCGCGCAGCGCGTGGCCTCGGCCACGAAGGCGGTGCCGTATCCCACGGTGAACCATCACTTCTATCCGTCGCTTGTCGCACACCCCGGCTCGACCACGTTGCGACCGGAGATCGCCGCGCTGCGGCGCCTCCCGATCCCCTGAGTCGCGGCCCCGGCGGGGCATCTTCCCCACTTTCTTGCGCGTGGCGCGGGGAATTCCCTCTTGCACGGGCGTGGGCGCGGACGAGCGTTGGGGCATTCGTGAACGTCCCGCCCACATCCACAAGACCGGACGCATGCGCACCCTTTTCCGCCGGCTCGCGACCGCGGCCCCCCTCCTCCTCCTCGCCCTCCCGACGGAGGCGCAACCGCCACAGCAGGCCAACGTCCTGCAGCTGCGGGCGCGCCGCGACTCGCTCGAGGCCGAGCTGCAACGCGTCGCCATCATCGACCGCAAGGTGATGGTGACGATGCGCGACGGCCTCAGGATGCAGGCCGACATCTACCGTCCGAAGAATGCCGGGGACAAGGTTCCGGCGATCTTCGTCCGTACCCCGTACAACTTCAACTGGTGGGACGTGCGGCTGGGCGCGCCGTCCGACATGTCGCCGCAGCTCGAGGCGGTGAAGCGCGGCTACGCCTACGTGCTCATGAACGAGCGCGGCCACTTCTTCTCCAAAGGGAACTACGACATCCTGGGGCCGCCACTCACCGACGGCCAGGACGCCATCCAGTGGATCGCGACGCAGCCCTGGGCCAACGGCAAGGTGGGGCTGATCGGCTGTTCCTCGACCGCCGAGTGGCAGATGGCGGTGGCGGCGCAGGCCCCCCCGGGGCTGGCGACCATCATCCCGCAGGGGTTCGGCGCCGGGGTCGGGCGCGTCGATGGATGGTACGAGCAAGGGAACTGGTACCGCGGCGGGGCCGTGCAGATGCTGTTCATCGCCTGGCTCTACGGCGAGCAGAACCAGGTGCGCCCGATGATGCCCCCCAACCTGACGCAGGAGGAGCGCATCCGCTTCTCGAAGTCGTTCGACCTGGCGCAGCAGCTGCCGCCGGTCGACTGGGACAAGGCGCTGCGGACCCTCCCGGAGATGGACATCCTCACGGCGGTCGACGGGCCGCGCGGCATCTTCGCCGACTCCATGCCGGGGATCGCCTCGGGCGGGGCGATGATCAAGCGCACGCCTAACGATCCGGCCTGGTACCGGGGCGGGCTCTTCCACGACAACATGGTGATCAACGTCCCCGGGCTCTGGTTCATGTCGTGGTACGACGTGTCGGTGGGGCCGAACCTGGCGACGTACAACTACGTGCGCCGGACGGCGCGCCCGGAGGTCGCCAACCAGCAATACGCCGTGATCGCCCCGACGCTCCACTGCTCCTACAAGCGCGCCACCGAGAACACGATCGTCGGCGAGCGCAGCGTCGGCGACGCGCGGTACGACTACGACGCCCTCACCTACGGGTGGTTCGACATCTTCCTCAAGGGCGAGCAGAGCCGCCTTCTCGACACGCTCCCGAAGGTGCGCTACTACACGATGGGGATCAACAAGTGGCAGGCGTCGGACAGCTGGCCGCCGCGCGGCGCGGAGTCGCTGACGTACTTCCTGTCGAGCGGGGGGAAGGCGAACAGCGCGAAGGGCGATGGCATGCTCGCCTCCAGGCCGCCCCGCGACGACAAGCCCGACGCCTTCACGTACGACCCGATGAACCCGCTGCCGTCGTACGGGGGAAACGTGTGCTGCACGGGGAACGCGGTCGTGGGAGGCGCGCTGGACCAGCAGAAGATGGAGGAGCGCGACGACATCCTCGTCTACAGCACCGAGCCGCTCAAGGAAGGGATGGAGGTCAGCGGCCCGATCGAGCTCACGCTGTACGTCTCCACGGACGTGAAGGACACCGACTTCACGGTCAAGCTGCTCGACGTCTACCCGGACGGGCGCGCCTACAACCTGGACGAGACGATCCAGCGTGCCCGGTATCGCGAGGGGTACGACAAGGAAGTCTTCATGGAGCCGGGGAAGGTCTACAAGGTGACGCTGGGTCCCCTGACGACGAGCAACTACTTCGAGGCCGGGCACCGCCTTCGCATCGAGGTGTCGAGCTCCAACTTCCCGCGCTTCGACCGCAACATGAACACCGGCGGGCGCAACTGGGACGAGAAGACCGGCGTGGTGGCGCACAACAAGGTGCATCACTCGCGGAAGTACCCCACCTCCCTCAAGGTCACGGTGGTCAGGCGGAAGACGGCCTCGTAGGGCCGCCGGAGGGGCAATGCGAGACGGCCGGCGGCACTCCATGCCGCCGGCCGTCTCGCGTTGGTGGCCAGGATGCTCAGAAGGCGGGGTCAGGAGACGAGCGCGTTGCGCACGTTCCGGCGCCGAAGCAGGTCGCGGAAGGCATCGAGGTCGCGCCCCATCACCGCGTCGTAGCGGCGCCGCGCCTGGCGCAACTGTTCCTTCAGCACCCCGTGCACCTCCAGCGCCTGGCCCGTGGGGGCGTAGTCGGAGCTGGTGACGCTCCCGGCGAGATAGAGCAACTGCTCGGCAAGCCGGTACGGCCATCGCACGTCGTCCTGCCCGCGCCCCGTGGTCTTCACCTGGAAGAGGAGCTCCTCCACGTCCTGGAGCTTGCGCGCCAGCGAATCGCCCGCGGTGCGCACGTCGGCGAGCGTGGAGTCGTCCGCGAGCGTCGCCTTCAGCGTGGTCACCTGGGCCCGGGCCGCCTCGAGGGCGTTGATCATGTCGACCGTGGCGTCGATGTCGGCCATGATGTCGGCGGCAAGCGTCACCTGGCGCCGGATCTCCTCCTCGCTCCCGCCCGACGCGGGATCCTTGCGCACGACGAGCGAGCGCCGTTCCTCGACGCCGGCGCCGCGCAGCGTGACCGTGTAGGTCCCGGGTGGGACGAGCATCGCGAATCGCCCGACCCCCGGGGCCGACTTCCCTTCCGGCGGATACTTCTGCTCGGGGGCGTACGGATTGGCCGCGCGCAACTTGGCCTCCCGGGTGCGCTCGGTCCGCAGGTCCCACATGACGCGGTTCACCCCGGCCTTGCCGCTGGCCTTGATGGTGCGCACGAGCCTTCCCGAGGTGTCGGCGATGGTGAGCGTCACCGAATCCTTCGCGTCCTGCCTGAGCCAGAAGTTGAGTGAGGCACCATAGCGCGGGTTGGTCCCCACCACCGGATCGTCCGCGTCATAGAACGGCAGCTCGACGTTGAGGAACCGATAGGCGAGCCGCGGCTCGAAGAGCGTCGCGTCCCTGGACGCCACGTCGGCCGCGAGGGCGCGAAGCGGGGTGATGTCGTCCATGATCCAGAAGCCGCGCCCGTAGGTTGCAATCACGAGGTCGTTGAAGTGCGGCTGCACTTCGATCCAGTACACGGGCACGCGCGGAAGGTTGTTCTGCAGCGGTTGCCAGCGCGCACCGTCGTCGAACGAGACGTAGATCCCGTTCTCCGTTCCGGCATAGAGGAGGCCCCGCCGCGCCGGGTCCTCGCGCACCACGTGCACATAGGAGAGCGGCGATTTCGGGATGCCGCTGACGACCAGCGTCCAGCTCTTCCCGAAGTCGGTCGTCTTGTAGATGTAGGGGTCGCGCACGTTGACCTGATGGCCATCCACCGAGAGGTAGGCCGTTCCCTCGTCGTAGCGCGACGCCTCGATGTTGGAGATGGTCCCCCACGGCGGGAGCCCGGGGAGGTTGGCCGAGAGGTCGGTCCACGTCGTGCCGCCGTCGCGCGTGAGGTGGACCCTCCCGTCGTTGGTCCCCGCCCAGATGACCCCCGGGGTGCGCGGCGACTCGGCGATGGCGAAGACCACGCCGGCGTACTCCACGCCGATGTTGTCGGGGGTGAGGCCGCCCGAGCGGATCATCCGGGAGCGATCGTTGCGTGACAGGTCGGGAGAGATGACCCGGAACGAGCGGCCGCCGTCGGTGGTCACGTGCACGTGCTGCGACCCGACGTAGACTCGATTGTGGTCGTGCGGCGAGATGTGGAGGGGGAAGGTCCAGACGAAGCGGTACTTCACCTCCTCGGCGGCATGGCCGATCGTCGCCTGCGGCCACACCTCGACGGGGACCGCATACCCGGTGCGCACGTCGTAGCGCGAGACGATCCCCCCGACCGAGCCGTAGCCCGACGCGCTGGACCAGACGAGGTTCGTGTCGACCGGGTCGGGCTGGGCCCACCCCGACTCACCGCCGCCGACCGAGGTCCACGCGCCGCGCGGAATCACGCCGTCGCCGAACCACCCGACCATCTTGCTGTTGGACGGCCCCATCGCCGACGGCCCGTCCTGCCGGTTGCCGTAGACGTTGTACGGGACGCGGCTGTCGACGGCGACGTGGTACATCTGGGCGATGGGGAGGGCGATGCGCCGCCAGCTCTGCCCGCGGTTCTCGGTGATGGAGATGCCGCCGTCGTGGCTGACGATCATGCGGTTGGCGTTCGTCCCGTCGATCCAGATGTCGTGGTGGTCGCCGCCCGGAATGTTGGCGGTGGGCGGGTCGATCGTCGTCGTGCCGCCGTCCAGCGTCTTGGCCCAGTTGGCGGAGAGGAAGTACGCCTCGTCGGCATTGTCGGGCATGGCCGCCATGCGGTTGTAGTAGTGCGTGCGCCCCGCGAGCTGCAAGTCGTAGCTCACCACCTGCCAGCTGCGTCCCCCGTCGTCCGAGCGCCACAGGCGCCCGCGCGTCGTCTCGGGGACGTTGGTGGCGGGAATGCCGTCGCCGGCCTCGATGAGGGCGTAGACGCGCTGCGGGTTCGCCTTCGAGAGCGCCAGGCCGACCTTGCCGATCGGGGTGGCGGGAAGGCCGTGCCCGGCGAGGCGCTTCCAGGTCGTCCCCCCGTCCTCGGACTTCCAGATCCCGCTCCCGGCACCGCCGGAGTAACGCCCCCAGGTATTGACTTGCACCTGCCACATCCCGGCGTACAGGATGCGCGGATTGGAGGCGTCCATCACGAGGTCCGACGCCCCGGTGGAGTCGTTGACGAAGAGGACCTTCTCCCAGTGTCGCCCGCCATCGGCGGAGCGGAAGACGCCGCGGTCGGGCTGCGGCCCGTAGGCGTGCCCCAACGCGGCGATGTAGACGATGTCCGGATTGGTGGGATGGATGAGGATGCGCGAGATGCGGCCGGTGTCGTCGAGTCCCATCCTGCCCCATGTCTTCCCCGCGTCCGTGGACTTGAAGACGCCCCACCCGATCGAGATGTGCGAGCGGAGGAACGGTTCCCCCGTCCCGGCCCAGACGACGTTCGGGTCGGAGGGAGCGGTGGCGAGGGCGCCGATCGAGGAGACCGGCTGGTCGTCGAAGATCGGGCGCCAGGTGTTGCCGCCGTCGCTCGTCTTCCAGATGCCGCCCGAGGCGGCGCCGGCGTAGTAGGTCGTCCGGTCACCCGCCACCCCTGCGACGGACGTCACGCGATTCCCCTCGGGCCCGATATGGCGCCAGGACAGCGACGCCCAGGCGGACGAATCAATCGTTGCGCCTGGCGATGCCGGCGGGCGGCCACGCTGCGCGGCCAGGGGGGAGGGGTGCATCGCCAGGGCGGCGATCGTCACGAGCGCCGCCGGGTACGCCGCGGTATGCGTCAAGGTGTGCGTCGCGGTGCGCAATGCCGCGCGCACTGCGGTGCGCATCGGGTGGGCGAACGGGCGACGCGGGCCTGGCTGCGGGGTTGGAGGCATGAATCGGGTCCGATGGGGGGCTGCGAAAGTGCGCCCGCCAGCCGCGCAGCGCCAGCCGCGCAGCGCCAGCCGCGCAGCAATCCCCGAGGGCTCGGCTACAGCTCGCGCACGTCCGGATAGCGCCGGAACAACCACCACCCGAAGAGGAGCATCAGGATCGCCGCCCCGCCAATGGCGGCATCCACGCCGACGACGCGCGCCACCGCCCCCGCTCCGAACGCCCCCACCACCTGCGGGAGGCCGACGACGATCAGCGAATAGATCGCCATCAGCCGGCCGCGAAACTCGTCGGGCACGATCGACTGCATCAACGTGTTGGCGAGCGCATTGTTCACGATCATCACCAGGCCGATGACGAACAGGAGGGGGTACGCCGCGGAAGCGATGCGGGTGAACGAGAGGACCACCAGCAGCGCGCCATAGGCGAACGACGTCTGGGTCAGGAGCCGCCCCCGTGAGCGTGGCGCCGACGCCGCCAGCCCCAGCGCCCCGATCATGCCACCGACCCCGACCGCCGACAGCATGACGCCGTAGCCTCCCGCCCCCAGCCCCAGCACGTCACGCGCCATGACCGGCATGAGCGACAGGTAGGGGATGCCGAGGATGGAATACACGGTGATGAGCCACACGAGGCCGCGCAGCTCGTGATGGTGGGCGATGTACGCCAGCCCCTCGCGGATCCCCTCGAGGGGCGACATGGTCACGACGATCGGGGGACGCGGCGGCAGGGTGATGCGCGCCAGCCCGATCAGCACGGTCAGGTAGCTCAGCGCGTTGACGCCGAAGCACCAGGCCAGCCCGAACTTGGCGATGATCGCGGCGCCGACGGCCGGGCCGAAGATGCGCGCGAGGTTGAACCCCGACGAGTTGAGGGCGATGGCGTCGCGCAGGTCGTCGCGGCCGACGAGATCGATCATCAGCGACTGGCGCGCCGGGATCTCGACGCTCCCGATGGTCCCCCCCGCCAGCGCCAGGAGGACGAGCCCCGGTATGTTGATGTGGCCAGACCACGTGAAATACCACAGCAGCGTTGCCTCGACGAGGAGCAGGCTTTGCGCGATCTTCACGAGGCGCAGCTTGTCGCTTCGATCGACCAGGACCCCCGCGTGGAGCGAGAAGAGGAGGATCGGAAGCGATCCCGCCGCCGCGACGAGCCCGACGATGAAGGCGCTGTCGGAGAGTTGCAGGGCGAGCCACCCCTGCGCCATCGACTGCATCCACGTCCCGATCAGGGAGAGGGTCTGCCCCACCCAGAAGCGACGGAAGTTCGCGTGGGTGACCAGGACCCGGAACGGATTGCGTGATCGGGGGGGAGACGTCACGAGCGAAAGCTATACCTCCTGTCGAGAGCGCGGGATCGCGGCGGGGGACGACGGGGTTGTATGCTAGGAGGTGGCCGATTGCCGCCCCTGCTGTACCTCCCTCCCCCGAGGGCGCCATGCGCTTCCACACCTACACGAAGTTCTCGCCCGAGGCCGCCGACGCGGTCGATCTCGAGGCGTTGCTGGAGCAGCTGTCCGACTTCCTCCTCCAGTCCGGCTTCGCGGGCGGGGCGCAGTACCACCCGTTCTGGGGAGAGACGGGCGAGGACGCCGATCGCTCGCTGGAGGCGCTGAAACAGGCAATCCTCCAGGCGCTGATCGACAGCGGGCAGTTCACCCCGGAGATGCTCAACGCGCTCCGGGGCGACGATGACGAGGAGGCGCAGGCGTCGCTGGCCCGGCTGCTCGACGAACTGGTGAAGCGCCTCATGGAACAGGGCTACCTCAAGCTCGAGGCGCCGCCCGAGGTCCCGGATTCGCACGCGGCGGTCGAGGGGCCGGGCGGACTGGCCCGGGCGGCCTCGCGCGACGTGAACTTCCGCCTGACCGACAAGGGGATCGACTTCCTCGGCTACAAGAGCCTCCGTCACATCCTCGGATCGTTAGGCCGCAGCTCGCTCGGGAGCCACGACACGCCCTTCCTGGCCACCGGGATCGAGTCCGATGCCTCCAGCCGCCCCTACGAGTTCGGCGACACGCTGAACCTCGACGTCAACGAGACGCTCAAGCACTCGCTCGCCCGCACCGGGTCGCTCGCCCTCCCGCTGGATATCGACTATCCCGACCTGATGGTCCGGCAGACGGAGTACCGCTCGTCGTGCGCGACCGTCCTGATGCTCGACTGCTCGCACTCGATGATCCTCTATGGCGAGGATCGCTTCACGCCGGCCAAGAAGGTCGCTCTCGCCCTGACCCACCTCATCCGCACGCAGTTTCCCGGCGACACGATCCGGGTCGTCCTGTTCCACGATTCCGCCGAGGAGATCCCGATCGCCACGCTGGCGCATGCGCAGGTCGGGCCCTACCACACGAACACCGCCGAGGGGCTCAAGCTGGCCCGACGCATCCTGATGGCGCAGAAGAAGGACATGCGCCAGATCGTGATGATCACCGATGGCAAGCCCAGTGCGCTCACCATGCCGAACGGGGCCATCTACCGGAACTCGATGGGGCTCGATGCCTACGTGATCCAGGAGACGATCCGCGAGGTCGCCCAGTGCCGGCGCTCGGGGATCGTGATCAACACCTTCATGCTCGCCCGCGATCGCGCCCTCGTGGAGTTCGTCAAGCACGTCTCGTCGATCTGCCGCGGCAAGGCGTACTTCACCAACACGATGACGCTGGGGCAGTACATCCTGATGGACTTCCTGCGGAGAAAGACGAGGAAAGTGTCATAGGGGCAGAAGACGAGAAGACGCGAAGACGCGAAGACGCGAAGTCCTGATATCCAGGGGGCACTTGCGCGTCGGCGAGGCGACCGATAGAATCGTTCCTCACAACCGAAGCTCGTGGCGATTTACGGCAACTTGCGGCCACGTAAAACATTTCGCTAAAAAGCCACGTCCCGGGGCTTTTGCCGTCGGGATTTTTTTTGTCCCGACGGCAGGGCGGCGGGGAGTGGGGGAGACGACACACTCCATGGCACCACCCGTCCTCCGCGTCGGGCTCATCGGAAACGGCACCGTCGGCGCCGCCTTTGCCTCCGCCCTCGAGGCCAGTCACGACCGCCTCAGCCAGCGGCTCGGCGTCCGGGTCCGCCTCACCCAGGCCGCCGTCCGCACGCCGGACCGCCATCGCGACGCGCTTCCCGGCATCCGCGTGCACGACGACGCGGCGGCGCTCGCCGCGGATACCAGCGTCGACATCGTCGTCGAGGCCAGTGGAGACCCCGGCGCCGCCGGCTGGCTGCGGCGCGCCATCGCACGTGGGGCGGCCGCGGTGTCGGCGAACAAACTCGCGATAGCGAGCGACCGTCCGCTGCTCGACGCCCTCGCGCGCCGTCACCCGCTCCTTCATTGCGAAGGCGCAGTCGCCGGCGCCCTCCCCATCGTGCGCGCCCTCCGCGACTCGCTCGACGGCGAGGAGATCCACGACCTGCGCGGCGTCCTCAACGGCACCACGACCTACATTCTCACGCGGCTCGAGCGCGGCGACCGCTTCGCCGACGCGCTCGCGGCGGCACGGGAGGCGGGGTTCGCGGAAGGTGACCCTGCCTCCGACCTGAGCGGGCAGGACGCGGCGGCCAAGCTCGCCATCCTCGCCACGCTCGCCTGGCGCCGAGCCGTGACCCTGGCCGACGTCCCGACGCGCGGGATCGACGCGCACATCGTCGACGTCGTGCGCGTGGCCGGTGCCCACGGTTGCCGCGTGCGCCTGGTGGCCGAGGCCTGGGAGGACGACGGATTGCAGCTGCGCGTCGAGCCGAAGATCCTCGAGGCCGGCGACCCGCTGGCACGCGCCGAGGAGGTCATCAATGTCGTCGCCGTCCAGAGCGCGCTCGCCGGCCCGCTCACCTGGTACGGCGCAGGCGCCGGTGGGCGGCACACCGCCTCCGCATTGTTGGGCGACGTACTCACCGCGGCGCGCGCCCTCGTTGGAACCCATACCGGACGGATTGCCGCATGAGCGCGACCCTCACTCCCCCACTCGTTCCCACCACCCGCCTCACCCCGCTCCCGCTGGCCTGCGCCTCGTGCGGCCAGGAGGCGGGGGCGACGCCGCAGGCGATCTGCCCCAACTGCCTCGGCCCGCTCGAGCCGGTCTACGACGCCGCGCGCCCCCTCCCCACCCGTGAGGAGATCGCCGCCCGCCCGCGTTCGCTGTGGCGCTATCGCGAGTGGCTCCCGTTCGCGGGGACCCCCGTGCACGCGCTCGACGTCGGGTGGACGCCGCTCGTCGAGGCGCCGCGCCTGGCCGAGCGCCTCGGTGTGGCCCGCCTCTGGCTCAAGCTCGACGCCCACTCGTTTCCCTCGCTCTCGTTCAAGGATCGCGTCGTCACGACGGCCATCAATGCCGCGGAAGCGTTCGGCATCGACGTGATCGGGTGCGCGTCGACCGGCAACCTCGCCAATGCCGTCGCCGCGGCCGCCGCGCGCGCCGGGAAGCCCGCGTGGATCTTCGTCCCCGAAGACCTCGAGCTCGGCAAGCTGGTGGCGACCACCGTCTTCGCCCCCAGGCTGGTGCGGATCAAGGGCACCTACGACGACGTGAACCGCCTGTGTGCGCAGGTTGCCGACCGCTTCGGCTGGGGGATCGTCAACGTCAACCTCCGCGCCTACTACGGCGAAGGGAGCAAGACGATGGCGTTCGAGATCGCCGAGCAGCTCGGCTGGCGCCTCCCCACGGCGGTGGTCACGCCGATGGCGGGGGGCTCGCTGGTCACCAAGCTGCGCAAGGGGTTCACGGAAGCGCGTGATGCCGGCCTGGTGTCGGGCGAGCTCCCGCGACAGTACGGCGCCCAGGCCGAGGGGTGCGCCCCCATCGTGCGCCTGACGGAGCGCGGCGACGACACCCTCGTCCCCGAGATCCCCCGCACGATCGCGCGCTCCCTCGCCATCGGGAACCCGGCCGACGGGCTCTTCGCCAGCCACATCCTTCGCCACAGCGGCGGGGGCGGGCAGGCGGTGGGCGACCGGGAGCTCGTGGCCGCGATCCGCCTGCTCGCCGAGACCACGGGAGTCTTCGCCGAGACAGCGGGCGGCGTAACGCTCGCCGCCGCGACGAAGCTCGCCGAGCGGGGGTCACTTCGCGCCGACGACGAGGTGGTGGTATGCCTAACGGGACACGGCCTCAAGACGGTGGAAGCCGTGCAGGACACCCTCCGCGACGCCCCCGTCATCACCCCGAAGATTCGTGAAGTGGCCGCCCTGATCGCCTCATCCTGAAGTACCGGTCTTCTCGTCTTCTCGTCTTCTCAAGATATGCCTGTCACCGTCCACCTCCCCTCCGTCCTCGCCGCCCACGCCGGCGGCACTCGCGCCATCGAAGCCGCTGGCGCCACGGTCGGCGCCACGCTCGACGCGCTCGTGGTCCGCTTCCCGCAACTTGGCCCTCGCCTGCGCGACGCGCAGGGGGCGCCGTATCCCTTCGTGACGATCTACCTGAACGACGAGGACGTCAGGCTCGTCGGCGGCTTCGACGCGGCGGTGCAGGATGGCGACGAGGTCACCATCGTCCCGGCCGTGGCGGGGGGCTGAGCGATGTCGGCGACACTCGACCCCATCGTGGCGCCGGACGTCGGCGCCCTCCCGACTCTCACGCGCGACGAGCTCACGCGCGACGAGCTCACGCGCTACTCGCGCCATCTCCTCCTCCCGGAGGTGGGGGTGGAAGGACAGCGCAGGCTGAAGGCGGCGCGCGTGCTCCTGGTCGGCGCCGGCGGGCTCGGGTCGCCGGCCGCGCTCTACCTGGCCGCGGCGGGAGTCGGCACGTTAGGCATCGTCGACTTCGACCGCGTCGACATCACCAACCTGCATCGCCAGGTCATCCACGGCACCAGCGACGTGGGGCGCACCAAGCTGCAGTCGGCCACCGACCGCCTGCGCGAGGTCAACCCGCACGTGGTCGTCGAGCCGCACGAGGTGCGCCTGTCGTCCGCGAACGCGCTCGCGATCGTGCGCCGGTACGATCTCGTGGTGGATGGCACCGACAATTTCCAGACGCGCTACCTGGTCAACGACGCCTGCGTCCTCACGGGGCGCCCGAACGTGTACGGCTCGATCTTCCGCTTCGATGGGCAGGTCTCGGTGTTCTGCACGGCGGAGGGTCCCTGCTATCGCTGCATCTATCGCGAGCCGCCGCCGGCGGGGCTGGTCCCCAGCTGCGCCGAGGGCGGGGTGCTGGGCATCCTGCCGGGGATCGTGGGGATCCTGCAGGCCACGGAGGCGATCAAGCTGATCCTCGGGATCGGGGAGCCGCTGATCGGGCGCCTGAACCTGGTCGACTCGCTGGGCGCGAGGCAGCGTTCGGTGAAGATCCGGCGCGACCCCACGTGCCCGGCGTGCGGCACCCGCGAGCTGCAATCGCTCATCGACTACGATGCGTTCTGTGGTGTCCCGGCCGCCGCGGCCGACGCCCCGGTCCCCGAGCTCACCCCGCGCGAGCTGGCGGCGCGGCTGGGGCGAGGCGACGACCTGCTCCTGCTGGACGTGCGCGAGCCCCACGAGCATGCGATCGCGCGGATTCCCGGCGGGCGCCTGATTCCCCTGGGGGCATTCGGCGAGGCCATCCCGACCTTCGACCGCGGCCGCGACATCGTGGTGCACTGCCGCAGCGGGGCGCGCAGCGCGACCGCCGTCCGTCAGCTGCAGGCCGCCGGCTTCACGCGGGCCTGGAACCTGGCCGGCGGCATCCTGCGATGGGCCGACGACGTGGATCCGACGGTCGCGAAGTACTGAACCGGCTCCACCGGCGGAGGGGGCGTATCGGGCCCCCTCCGCCGGTTCTCCCGCTCGCGGCGCGCCGCTACCTTTCGCCGCCATGCAGCGCCCGACCGCCTCGCGCGCCGTCGCGCTTCCCTCGCCCGCCATCGCCCGCGACTTCTCCCGGCGCCTGCGCACCTGGTTCCGGAAGCACGGGCGCGACCTGCCGTGGCGGCGCACGCGCGACCCGTACCACGTCCTCGTCTCGGAGCTGATGCTCCAGCAGACGCAGGTGTCGCGGGTGGTGGAGTTCTACTCGCGCTTCCTCGAGCGTTTCCCCTCCCTGGACCACCTGGCGGCTTCTCCGCCAGCGCGCGTGCTCGAGGCATGGGAAGGGCTCGGCTACTACGCGCGCGCGCGCAACCTCCACGCCCTCGCCGTCCTGGTCACGCGCGACGGTGACGGGGCGCTCCCGCGTGATCCCGCGGCCCTGCGGGCGCTCCCCGGCATCGGCGACTACACGGCGGGAGCCGTGGCGTCGTTCGCCTTCGAGCGTCGCGCCGAATTGGTCGACACCAACGTCGCGCGCGTCCTGGCTCGCGTCTTCGCGCCGCGGCTCGACCCCAAGCGCCCGCGCGACCTGCGCCAGCTGTGGCGCATCGCGGCGTCGGTCCTCCCGCGTCGCGGCGACACCGGATGGACGCACAACCAGGCGCTGATGGAGCTCGGCGCGCTGCTCTGCACCGCGCGCGTTCGCCACTGCGCCCAGTGTCCCGTGCAGCGGCTCTGCGCCACGCGGTCGGCGGAGGTGCGGAGGGGGCGCCCTGCGGCCGAGGCACGGAAGCAGCCGACGAGCCGCCTCGCGGGGGCGCCGACGACGCCACGAAAAGCGGGGGCGCCTTCCGGCCACCCCCGCTCCAAGGTTCGCCCGCCGAAACGCGCGGCGCCCGACTAGAGCTTCTCGACCTTCTTGCTGTAGTCGAGCGTCGACTTGTACGGGCGCTCGTCATAGCCGGTGTAGACCTGCCGCGGGCGGGCGATCTTCTGCTCCTTGTCGAGCAGCATCTCCTCCCACTGCGACAGCCACCCGGCCACGCGCGGAATGGCGAAGAGGACCGTGAAGTAGTCGGTCGGGAACTTCATCGCGCGGTAGATCAGCCCCGTGTAGAAGTCCACGTTGGGGTAGAGCTTGCGCGAGACGAAGTAGTCGTCCGAGAGGGCGATGCGCTCGAGCTCCATCGCGATCTCGAGGTCCTTGTCCATCCCCACCGAGGCGAAGACCTCGTCGGCGAGCTTCTTCACGATCTTGGCGCGCGGGTCGTAGCTCTTGTAGACGCGATGACCGAAGCCCATGAGGCGCCCCTTCCCCTGCTTCACGCTCTCGACGAACGCCGGGACGTTCTTGATGTCGCCGATCTCGCCGATCATGCGGAGCACCTGCTCGTTGGCGCCGCCATGCAGCGGCCCGTAGAGGGCGGCGATTCCGGCGGCCACGGCGCTGAAGGGATCGACGTGCGACGAACCGACCGCGCGCACCGCATTGGTCGAGCAGTTCTGCTCGTGGTCCGCGTGGAGGATGAACAGGATCTCGATCGCCTTCGTGAAGACGGGGTTCGACTCGTACTGCGGCTCCGACATGCGCGCGATCATCGAGAGGAAGTTCTCGGCGTACGACAGGTCGTTGTCCGGATAGATGAACGGGAGCCCCTTCACGTGCCGGTAGGCGAAGGCGGCGATGGTCGGGACCTTGGCCAGCAGGCGGATGATCGAGATGTCGCGCTGGTGCTTGTCGAAGATGTCCTTCGCTTCCGGGTAGAACGACGACAGCGCCGCCACCCCCGCCACCGTCATCGACATCGGGTGCGCATCATAGCGGAACCCCTCGAGGAAGCGCTTGATGTTCTCGTGCACGTACGTGTGGTAGGTGATGTCGTGCACCCACCGGTCGTACTCGGGCTGCGTGGGGAGCTCGCCGTTGCGCAGCAGGTACGCCACCTCGAGGAAGCTCGCCTTCTCCGCCAGCTGCTCGATCGGGTAGCCGCGATAGCGCAGGATCCCCTTGTCGCCGTCGATGAAGGTGATGGCGCTCCGGCACGACGCCGTGTTCATGAACGCGGGGTCGTAGCCCATGAGGCCGAAATCGTCCGCATCCACCTTGACCTGGCGCAGGTCGCTCGTCCGGATGGTGCCGTCGGTGATGGGGATCGAATACGTCTTGCCGGTCCGCGTATCGCGGATCTCGAGGGCGTCGGTGTTGACTTGAGGCGCCTGTGGCGTCGCCGTCGTGCTCATATCCCGGTCTCTCCGCTGATGTCGCTACGAGGTGGAAATGATCATGAGCGCAAGCTAGTCGAGTGTCGTGGGGCTCGACATTGCCGCCAGCTGCGCGCCCTGCTTACTTCGGCGTGCAGGGACCGCCGGCCGGATGGCCTCCGCCACGTGCTGCCGGCGGAGGCCCTCACCCCCGATCGGGGCACGCCCTCATACCCGAACCTCTCCAGACCGCCCCTCGTTCCACCACCCCCCGGCCCACCATTCCGTGTCCGACGTTGCCCGACTTGCCTTGATCGTCCTGGCCGCTGCGGCGGGGGGGGCCGTGAACTCCATCGCGGGCGGAGGGACGCTCCTGACCTTCCCGGCCCTCATCGGCCTCGGGATCCCCGCCATCACGGCCAACGCCACCAGCACGGTGGCGCTGTGGCCGGGAGCCGTGGGGAGCATGTTGGGATACCTGGGAGAGCTGCGCGGCGTGCGCGCCTGGGCCGTGCGGTTCGCCATGCCGTCGCTGGCGGGAGGGCTCGTCGGCGCCCTCCTCCTCCTCGTCACCCCGGCCGACCGCTTCGACGCCCTGGTCCCCTGGCTCGTCCTCGGCGCGACCGGGCTCTTCCTGATCCAGCGCCCGGCCATGCGCTGGCTCCGCGAACACTCGCCTGCGGCTCGCGTCGCGGAAGGCGAGGTCGAGCCGCCCGATCCGGCGCGCGTCCCGCCGTCCACCACGGCACTCGTCTACCAGTTCGCGGTCGGCGTCTACGGCGGCTACTTCGGCGCCGGAATCGGGATCCTCATGCTGGCCGCCCTCGGCTTCATGGGATTCACCAATATCCACCGCATGAACGGACTCAAGAACTGGGGAGGCCTCTGCACCAACTTGATGGCGGCCGCCACGTTCACCTTCAGCGGCCTGGTCGACTGGCCAGTCGCGATCGCCATGGCGCTGGGCGCGGCGGCCGGAGGCTACGGGGGGTCGCGCCTGGCCCAGCGCGTCGCGCAGGGGCGCGTCCGGCAGGCGATCATCTTCATCGGCCTGGCCAGCGGCGTCTGGCTACTCGTCGGCAGGCTGCGCTGACCGGCCGAGTCGCGTCACGATCGCCCACTCGTCGGCCGTCAGCGGCGTGATGGAGAGGCGACTCCCACGCTGCAGGAGCTCCATGGACTCGAGCCCCGGCACCTGACGCATCATGGGGAGGGTGACGGGGTGGAGCGGGCGCTCCCCCTGCACGTCGACCATCATCCACGTGGGCGAGGCGGGATCGCTGTCGGGGTCGAAGTGGTCGTCGGTGGGGTCGAATGCGGTGTGGTCGGGATAGGCCTCGCGCACGACGCGCGCGGTTCCCACCACCGCCGGCGGCTCGGCATTCGAATGGTAGATCAGGACGCGGTCGCCCGCGCGCATGTGATCGCGCATGAAGTTGCGCGCCTGGTAGTTGCGGACACCGTCCCAGCAGGTCGTGCGGTCCCTGGCGCGCATGAGGTCGGCGAAGGAGAAGACGTCGGGTTCGGTCTTCATGAGCCAATGGCGCACGCCGCGCCCCGTTCGAGGGAGCGCATAACGATGGAAGCGCGGAGCGAGCGGCGCCGGGACCGGGGCGCCGCGCGATTTGCGGCTGGCGGTCAGGCGGCGATCCCCTGCTTCGACGCCTTGATCATCAGCTCGGCGAACAGGTCGACCTCGTCGAGCGTGGTGTAGACGCTGGGTGTCACCCGCAGCCCGTGGAACTCCGGATGCACGATGGCGACGGTCATCACCTTGTGCTTGTGCCAGAGCCACTGCTGGAGCTTCGGGGTGTCGACCCCCTCGATGTTGACGAGGGCGATCGCGCACGACTGCCGGTCGTCCAGCGGCGTGAGGACGTTGAAGCGCGCGCTTTCCGCCAGGAGCCGCTTGGCCCAGCGGTCCCGCAGGTAGCGAAGGCGCGCCGCCTTGCGTTCCATCCCGATGCCGCGGTTGAATGCCACGGCGAGCGAGATGGCGTTGTGGTTGGCGGCTGGGTGCGTGCCGATCTCCTCGTACTTGCGGATGTCGGCGTCCTGCGACGCGCCGGCCCCCATCATGGGCCAGAGCGACTTGATCTTGTCGCGCCGCACGTAGAGAAAGCCGGTTCCGATGGGGGCGTGCAGCCACTTGTGCAGCGACGTCCCGTAGTAGTCCACGTCGAGCTCGTCGCGCGTGAAGGGAAAGTGGGCGAAGGCGTGCGCCCCGTCGACGAAGGTCTCGATCCCCTTCTCGCGCGCCATCCGCGCGATCTGCCGCACGGGAAGGATCTGCCCCGTGAGGTTGGTGATGTGCGTGACCTCGATGACGCGCGTGCGCGGCGTGATGGCGGCGCGGAACTGCTCGACGATATACTCGTCCGAGGGCGGCGGAACCTTGAAGGAGACCTGCTTGAGCACGATCCCTTCGCGGCGCACGCGCTGCTCCCACGTCGTGATCATGCGCGGGTAGTTCTGGTTGGTGACGATCACTTCGTCGCCCCGCTTGAGGTCGATGCCAAGGATCATCGTCTCGTTGGCCTCGGACGCGTTGCGCGTGATCGCCATCTCCTCCGGGTCACAGCCGAACATGCGCGCCAGGTCACGCCGGACCGTCTCGATGCGCGGCTCCAGCACCTGCCACATGTGATCGACCGGGATCTGGTTCGAGAACCGGAGGTCGCGCATCATCATGTCCATGACGTGCGTCGGTGCCGGGCTGACCCCGCCGTTGTTGAGGTTCACCAGCGTTCGGTCGTCGTCGAACGCCATCTGGATCTGCGACCAGTACGCCTCGTCGTCCGCCGACTCGATGGGAGACTTGCCGCGCACGATGTCCTCGGCACGGAACAAGGTGGCAAAGGCCGATCCCTTCAGGGCGGGGAGCGCAACGCCCGCGCGCACCATCGAGGACATGAAGCGGCGGCGATCGGTCATGCGGGCCTCAGCGGAAGGGGTGGAGCGTGCAGCCTGTAACCTGCCCCGGCTGACGCCTCGCGTCCAGAGCAGTGGAACGCCTCCCTAGATGCGATCCGGCTGCGGGAGGTCGAGGATGAAGTGGAAGCGCGTCCCCTTCTCCAGCTCCGTTTCGACGCCCAGGGTCCCCCCCATGGCCCCGACGAGTTTCTGGCAGATCGAGAGCCCCAGTCCGGCGCTCGAGAAGGCGTAGTCGCCCGGGACCTGCCGCCGCCGGAACGCCTCGAAGAGGTTCGACAGCACGTACTCGGGAATCCCGCGCCCGGTGTCGCGCACCGAGAACTCCACCCGCGTCCGGTCCAGCTCGTGGCACGTCACGTCGACCGCACCGGTGTTCGTGAACTTGATGGCGTTGGTGGCCAGGTTCAACAGGACGCGATTGAGCGCCGCCGGGTGCCCGATGCGCACGTCGGCCGACGGTCCCGTGCGACGCATCGTGAGGCGCTTCTCCTCGGCCATCGGGCGCAGGATGTCGAGGATCGACTGCAGCACCTCGGAGACCGAGAACGCCATCGGCTGCTGGTCCATCAGGGTCGTCCCGCCGCGGGCAAGCTCGATCACGTCACCGGCCATCGCGCTCAAGCCGAAGGCGGCGCTGTAGATCAGCCCCAGCTGTCGTTGCTGGATCGGCGCCAGCTCGCCCCCAGCGCCGGCTCGGAGCCGCTCGGCGAGGATGAGGATGGAGCCGAGCGGCGAGCGCATGTCGTGCGCCATCTCGACGACCAGCTGCTGGGCGTCGCTACCGGTGAGCCGGGCGGCGAACCGGTGTGCCGCATCCTCGTCGAGCGCCACCTGCACGCCCTCGAACGCGCGCATCACGCGCACGACGTCCTCGGCCACGGCGTGGACCTCTGGGGCGTCCGCATGCGCGAGGAACGCGCGGCGGAGCTGTTCGAGGAGGCGACGCGCCGGGACAAACGGAGGGAGCTGCCCCATGTCGGCCGGCATTCCCGCGAGAACGCGCGCGAGTGCGTCCGTCACCACAGCGAGGGCCGTGCGAACGTCTGCGGTGGACGAGGCGGTGTGCTCGGCCGGGTGCCACGACGCCGTCACCTCGGCGGCGGCCGACGTGAGCGCGCGCCTGATGGCGGGGCACATCACGGTCGCCGCGCCCCCCTGGTCGACCGCTCCTGCAGCGTCGCCCGGGCCGCTCGTGTCGGGTGCCTGTTGCCCTCGTGCCCCTCCGTGGTTCTTCACCGGTTGCCGTGAACAGGTGGCGTGCGCCGTCATTCGTCGGAGGCGGCGGTCAGCTCGTCGCGCCGAAACCCGTGCTTCTCCATGAGACGGTAGAGGGTGGTCCGGTCGATGTTCGCCAGGCGTGCGGCCTTGGACATGTTGGACCCGGCCCGGGCGATGAGCTGCGCGAGATACTCCTGCTCGAAGTGCGCGACCAGCTTGTCCTTGGCGACATGGAACGACTCGTTCATGACGGTCGGCATGAAGCTCGTCTGCACCGGCTCGGCTGGCATGTCGTCGTAGACCGGGACGTCCTCGGGGAGCACGAGGTGCCCTGGCTCGGTGAGGACTGAGAGCTGCTCGATCACGTTCTGCAATTCGCGCACGTTGCCGCGCCACGGACGGGAGCGCAGGAACTCGATGGCCTGCTCCGAGAGGCGCGGCTGCGGCTCGCTGGTCCCGCGGTGCCGCTCCCAGTAGTGGGTGAGGAAGTGGTTCGCGAGGAGCGGGATGTCCTCCAGCCGCTTGCGCAGCGGCGGAAGGTGGATGGGGACGACGCGGAGGCGATAGAGGAGGTCCTCGCGCAGCGTGCCCTTCGTGACGCACTCGTGCGGGATGCGATTGGTTGCCGAGAGGAACCGCACGTCGACCACTGCATCCTCCTTCTCGCTGCCCACGCGCCGGACGACGCCGTCCTGGATGACGCGCAGGAGCTTGGCCTGCAGCGGGAGCGACATCTCGGTCAGCTCGTCGAGGAAGAGCGTCCCGCCGTTCGCGATTTCCAGCAATCCCGGCTTGTCGCGATCGGCGCCGGTGAAGGCCCCCTTCCGGTGGCCGAAGAGCTCGGACTCGAGGAGCCCCTCGGGGAGCGCGGCACAGTTGATGGGGACGAGCTGTCGCGACGCGCGGCGGCTGTGGGCGTGGATGAACTGGGCGATGACCTCCTTCCCGGTCCCGCTCTCCCCCATGATCATGACGGAGGCGTCGGTGGTGGCCACCTTGCGCGCCAGGTCGACGGCCTTGCGGAAGGCCGGGGAGACGCCGAGCAGCGTGACCTTCTCGCTGTTGCCGCTCTGCTTCGACAGTTGAACCCGCAGGTCTCGCGTCTCGCGGGCGACCATCACGGCGTGCGAGGCGCGCCCGACCAGGACCTGGAGGTGCGTGGCGGAGAAGGGCTTGGGGAGGTAGTCCCAGGCCCCTGCCCGCAGCGCCTCGATGCTGGTCGTGACGCTGGGGTTGCCGGTCATCACCACGACGATGGTGTCCTTGCTGGCGTCGAGGGTCGCCTTGAGGATCTCCATGCCCGAGACCGGGGTCATGTAGAGATCGACGAGGACGATGTCGAACCGTCGCCGCTTGACCAGGTCGATGGCCTCGTCACCGCGGCCGAGGGTCGTGACGTTGAACCCGTCCATCTGGAGGACGCTGGCGCACCCTTCGCGGAGGGTGCGGTCGTCATCCACGATGAGCAGGCTCAGGTTGGCCTTGACCTCGGGAGAGATGGAGAGCGGGTCGCGCGAATCGGCGGGGGCGGAGGACCCCCGGTCCCCGTCACGCACTGCAGCACCTGTGGCCATCGATTTCAACCAGTGTGGGTCGCGAGCGTTTGGAATCGAGGCGAGACGTCAGACGACGCGGGAGGGAGCCCTGCCGCATGGCCACCGTGGGCGTTTAAGCTGTAGTGGCGGCGGTGCAACGGGTCGCGCTGCAGTGTCTCGCTGCGTTAAATACGATTTAGACTTGCCGAGGTCAAGCTACACCGCCGCATGGCCACCACAGCAGTTGTCTGTCACCTCCGACAGCCATGTTGAGTCACGTCGACAGTGTGCTGCTGAAGGACGCACCGGGGTGCGCGGGGTCACAGCCGGGGCACAGCTGGGACACTGGGCCCGGAATTGCATCGGGATGTCGGCTCGAACGTCGATCGCCCCACCTCCCGGTCCGTGTCCGTACCGAGTCAGGGCGAGGCCGGATTGTGCGCCCTTTTGGCCGCATGATCGTCTGAAGTCGGCCGCACTCATTCGAAGACTCCGCTGACATGTCCGCCAATCTCGTCCCCTCCGCCGCGAATGCCGCGGCAGTCCCGCGACAGGACGGCTTCGCCCCGATGCCCCAATGGGGGGGGGCGCCCTCGGCGCCGCCGCCCTCCCAGGGGGGGGTCGGCGACCAGCTCGCGCGAACACTCGCGGCGATCAAGCGCTACAAGTGGCTCGTGCTGGCCGTCATCGCGGTCGGGAGCACGGCGGGGGTCACGCTCACCCGCTTCGTGAAGCCCAAGTACGACGTCAGCGCCTCCATCTGGATCGCCGCGACCCCCGGGCCCAGTGGTCGGATGGGGCCCGTGTCGGCCCCCGGGCTGGTCAACAGCGACGTGGCCTGGATGGAGCTGGCGCGCTCGTTCTCGGTCCTCGACAAGGTCGTCTCCAAGCTCGCGCTGTACGTCTACCCCGACGTCGCGGCGGACACGCTGGTGGTGCGCGACCTCTACCCGTCCGACTCGCTGCAGCCCGGCCCCTATCGTCTCACCATCCAGGGGTCGAGCTACGTCCTGGCGCGTCCCGCGCAGCAGCGGGGCGAGCAGGACGTGGTGGTCGAGCGCGGCGCGGTCGGCGACTCGATCGGGCGCGCGGTCGGCTTCCAGTGGCAACCGTCGGCGCAGCTGCTGGCGGGGCGCGAGCAGGTCGGCTTCTACGTCGTGACGCCGCGCGAGGCGGCCTTCAACCTGGGGAGCCAGCTCTCGGTCACGGTGGGGCAGAACTCCAACCTGATGCGCTTCCAGCTCTCGGGGTCGAAGGCGGGGCTCCTGGCCACCACGCTCAACACGCTCGCGCGCGAGTTCGTGAGCGAGGCCGTGCGCCTCAAGCGCGAGAACCTGACCGTGTCGGCCGAGGCGACCGAGGAGCAGCTGCAACAAGCGGCGCAGCAGCTGGCGGCGGCGCAGACGGCCCTCGAGCGATTCAAGATCAACACCATCACGCTCCCCTCCGAGCAGATGGCGATCACCCCCGGGGTCTCGACCACGATGAACCCGGTCTTCCAGGCGTACTTCAGCGACCGGGTCAACTACGAGCAGGTCCGGCGCGACCGCGAGGCGCTGGAGCGCATCGTCGAGGAAGGGCGCGGCCGCGGGGGGAAGATCTCGCTCGAGGCGCTGCGCTCGGTGGGGTCGGCCACCGCCTCCAACACCAGCCTCCAGGCGGAGATCGCCAACCTCAACCAGGCCAGGGGACAGCTCGTCAACCTGCAGAAGACCTACACCGACGAATACCGGATGGTGAAGGACCTGAAGCAGCAGATCGAGGTGATGGAGTCGCAGTCGATCCCGACCCTGGTCGCGTCGTCGTTGCAGGAGCTGCGCTCGCGCGAGGCGGAAATGAAGCGCCGGATCGACGGCGCCTCGCAGGAACTCAAGCAGATCCCGGCGCGAACGGTCGAGGAGATGCGCCTCAACCGCGAGCTGCAAATCGCGCAGACGATGTACGTGGACCTGCAGCAGCGCGCGATGTCGGCGCGCCTCTCCGAGCGGAACGCCCTGCCCGACGTGTCGATCCTCGACACGGCCGTGGCGCCGCGCTTCCCCTCGTCCGACACCACGCTCAGCATCATCCTGGTGGCGATCGCCGCGAGCATCGGACTGGGACTCGCCCTGGCGATCCTGCTGGACCGCCTGGACAAGCGCTTCCGCTATCCCGAGCAGGCGACGCACGAGCTCGGGCTGGACATCGTGGGCGCGATTCCCACGTACCGCAACCCGACGAGCGCCGCCGCGCGGCTCGAGGAGGCGTCGCAGCTCATCGAGTCGTTCCGCACCATCGCCCTCTCGGTGCGCAGCGCCTTCGAGGGGCTGGGACCGGTCCAGCTGGCGGTGTCGAGCCCCGGACCGGGCGACGGCAAGTCGTTCGTCTCCGCCAACCTGGCATCGGCGCTCGCCGACTCCGGCTACCGCACGGTCATCGTCGACGGCGACATCCGCCGGGGGACGCTGCACGACATCTTCGCGCCCTGCGCGCAGGCACCCGGACTCGTCGACTATCTCGCGGGCGAGGCGACGCTCGACGAGGTGCTGCGTCCCACGCAGCAGCACATCAACCTCTCGATCGTGCCGTGTGGCAAGCGACGCCGGCATGGCCCCGAGCTCCTCGCGTCGGAGCGCATGACGACCCTCATCCGCGACCTCCGCACGCAGTTCGACGCCATCATCGTCGACACGGCGCCGCTGGGCGCGGGGATCGATCCCTTCGCCATCGGTACCGCCACGGGCAGCATGGTGCTGGTGCTGCGCGCGGGCGAGACCGATCGCAAGCTCGCGCAGGCAAAGCTCACCGTCCTCGATCGCATGCCCATCCGCCTGGTCGGGGCCATCCTCAACGACATCGGCGAGCTGCCGCAGTTCAAGTACTACTACTACCTCGAAGGGTATCGCGCGCTGGAGGGAGCGGAGGAAGGCAACGCCGCGCTGCTCGGGTCAGGGAGCGGCGGCAACGGGCGCGGCTGACCCGCGCGCAACGACGCACGACGCACGACGCGCCGGCCCAGTGCATGGGCCGGCGCGCTGCATTCCGGGAATCGTCAGCGCGCGAGCGGAAGCTCCAGCGCGTCGTTCTGGAGGGTGGCGCGCACCGTCTCGGCGCCACGCGCCTGACGGAGCGCGCTCGCCGCACGCAGCAACAGTTCGACGGCATCGACCGACGACCGGGCGAAGTCGGGGACGGCGCTGTACCCCACCTTGCAGCGCACGGGATACGGTTCCCCGTCGACCGTGACCGGCGCCCCCTCGACCTCCTCGCGAAGGCGGTGCACGAGCCGCACGACGCCCTCGGGATCGGTGGAGGGGGCGATGATCGCGAACTCGGCGCGCCCGAGGCGACCGACGGCGTCCGATGAGCGGGCCATGCGTCGGCACACGTCGCTCACATGCGCGGCGATACGCTCGTCGAGATGGTCCGAGCCGGCACCCTGGTCATCGAGCAATGGGCTGATGGCCACGCACGCCAGCGGGGCACGACGCCGGCTTGCGTCGGCGCCGATCTCCCGCGCCCGGCGCGCCAACCCCCGCACGTTGTACAGCCCCGTCGCGGAATCGAGCAGGCTCTCGTCGCGCGACCGGTCGATCTCGCGCCGCGCCTGCACGAACAGGTCGAGCTTGAGCAGGAGCGACTCGGCGTCGATCGGCTGTGTCAGGAACTCCCAGGCCCCCGCCCGCAGCGCCTCGAGGCGCTGGGCGCGCGAGGCCGGCCCCGAGGTCATCACCACGATCGGGGTCGAACGCGGAAACTCGGGGTCCTCGCGCAGGCGCTGACAGATCTCGATCCCCGTGATGTCCGGCATGCTGGAATCGATGATGACCACATCGGGGTGAACCCGCCGCGCCAGCTCGATCGCCTGCCGCCCCGTGAAGGCCCGCACCGAGGCGTAGCCGTGCGGCCCGAGCACGCTCTCGAGCGAACGCGCCGACCACTCCTGATCGTTCGCCAGTAGGACGAGAGGCGGGGGGGACGGATCCGCTTGGTGTTCGGGCATGGGAGGGGACGCGTGCGGTCGAAGCCTGCGGAAGTCGCGAGGGCCGAGGTCCCACATGCGGGGCGCCCGGCCTCGTGCCCACCTACATGCAGGAGTCGTGCAGCCATACCGGAGGGGAGAATGGGCGATTTCGCATGTACAGGGGGGCATTCTGGCGCGGCTGGCCCCCGCATTGCGGCGCCGGTGCAACAGGTGACGCGCGGCATGCGCCGCCCACGTCCTGGTCCCCACCCCCCATCGGACTCGGGCCACGCAGCGCGGCAAATGTGCGACGAGGGCCACGTTGAATCGTCCTTGTACCGACCTCGGGCGCCATTCGACATGTGCCGGGTCGCCCTCCTCTTCCCGGCTCTCGTCGCACCGCTTCCCAGGTGGTCACGACCCCCTTCTGAACGTCCGCCACCGGCAGGTGAGCCACCGGCAGGTGAGCCACCGGCAGGTGAGCCACCGGCAGGTGAGCCACCCGCAGACCAGCCACCGCCAGCTCAGCCACCGGCACCGCCACCTCCGGCACGGCGCCTCCCAGAGCGAATCGTGACGCACCGGCGCCACGAAGCCGGGGCCGGACCACCTTCCCGCGTCGCTGGAGCCATCATCCGTGATGCCGTTCGCAGCACCAGCAAAGTATGATGCGTCACCATTGGGGGTCGGCGCCCCCGCGAACCGTGTTAGCACGAAGGGTGCATAGAGCTGCAACCGTATGCCTGACCCACTTTCCGGATCGATGAAATCACTCGTGGTCGTCGCGGCCCTTGCCGGGGCACTCCTGTCCGCGCCGAGTGGCGCCGGTGCCCAGAGTTCGCTGGGTGAGGGGAGGCGACAGGCGACGAGAGCCGAACTGGAGCAGGCGGCCAAGGCGACCGAGCAGGCGGCGGTAGTCGCACCGGACCAGAAAACGCGCGAGAAGCTCCTCTCGGACGCGGTCGCGATCCGGCAGCGCCTCCGCAATGGCGACTTCCTCCCCGGCGACCGGATCTACATCGTGGTTCTGGGCGACTCGGCACTCACCGATACCTTCACCGTGCGAGGCGACCGCCGCCTCCAGCTCCCCAACATTCCGGACATCACCCTGGCGGGCGTCCTGGATTCGGAGCTTGGCGGCTTCCTCACCACGGAGTTGAGCCGCTATCTCAAGAACCCCGTCGTCTCGGCGACGGGAATGGTCCGCCTGACGTTGACGGGCGGCGTGGCCCGCAATGGTTTCCTGACCTTCCCTGTGGACCAGGCCATCACCGACGTCCTGATGACGGCGGGGGGGATCGGTCCGGGCGCGCGACTGGACCAGGCCGAGGTCAAGCGCAGCGGGAAGGTCTTGATTGGGAAGAAGCAGTTCCAGGAGGCGATCCGGCTCGCGCGAACGGTCGGGGATCTGTCGCTTCGCGATGGCGACGAGATCTACGTCCCGCCCGCGACGGCGACGTCGGGGGTGCAGACGTGGGTCAAGGTGCTCGGCGTCGTGACCCCACTCATCTTCCTCGTTCGCGTCCTGAGCAACAGCAACCGCGGCAGGATCTTCTAGGACGTCCTCCGCTTCCGCACGATCGCTCCCCCTCCCGACCGACGTGTCCCCCCGAGTCCTGACGATGGAGTCCAGAGTGTCGCAGTTCGCCGGAGACTACCCCGCCCGCATCCCGACGCCTTCCACGCGGCGCCAGCGCCGCCTGGAAGGGGGCGAGGGCGGGCGCGGCATCGAGCGTCCGCGCTCGGTGGATGGTTCCCGGGGCGATGAGCGCGACGCCGTGACCGAAGTCTTCCCTCGCGAGCGGTCGGAGTCGATCAACCGGGCGCTGAACATCGCGATTGCCGGCACGAGCTTCCTCCTCCTGTCGCCGGTCCTCCTCCTGATCGCGATCGCGATCCGTCTCACGTCGCGCGGCCCGATCATCTACGCGCAGACGCGGGTGGGGCTCGACCGGAGGTGGCGCGACACGCTCGCCCTCCGCGAGCGGCGGCACGAGGACCTCGGGGGGCAGGTCTTCACGATCTTCAAGTTCCGCACGATGCGGGTGGACGCGGAGCGCTTCTCGGGGGCGGTCTGGGCGCAGGAGAACGACCCGCGCGTGACCAACCTCGGCCGGATGCTTCGCAAGTTCCGGCTCGACGAGCTCCCGCAGCTCTGGAACATCATGCGCGGCGACATGAACATCGTGGGCCCCCGTCCGGAGCGCCCCAGCATCGTGGCGCGCCTGCGCGAGGACATCGCCGAGTACCGGTACCGGCACCGCGTTCGCCCTGGGCTCACCGGGCTGGCGCAGATCAACCAGCACTACGACGCGTGCCTCGAGGATGTGCGGGCCAAGGTCCGTTGGGACCTGCAGTACATCAAGACACAGGACATCTGGCTCGACATCCGCATCATGCTGAAGACGGTGCCGGCCGTGCTCCTCAAGTTCCGCGGCTGGTAGCCGCGCCCGCTCAGGCCTGAAAGGTGTAGGCGGCCACCGCCGGGTCGTCGAGGGCGACGCGTCGCCCTTCGGCCGCGGAGAGATAGGCCGCCGCGAGCACCTTGAGGATGTCCCGTCCCGCTTCACCCGGCGCGGGGGCGGCGGTGCCGTCGATGAAGGCGCGCAGCGTCCGGTCGAGGAGGTTGCGCGTTGCGATCATGGGGGCGTTGCCCGGATTCGCGGCGATGGCGGCGCGGTCGTGCGCCACCTCGCGCCACGCCATCCCCGCTCCTCCCAGTTCCAGTCGCAGGTGCGGCTTGCGGCTGCGCAGGAGCCCCAACGATACGCGGGCCCGACCGCCGTACGACACCCGGTATGAGGCATGGGGCGTGTCCACGCGGACCTCGAAGTACTGGGTTTCTCCCTTGCAGAGGCGGTTCTGGGTGACCTGCGCCAGCCGGCCGCGCGAGAATTCCAGGGCAACCAGGGCCACGGCGTCCGATTGTTCGTCGCGCGTGCCGCAGGACGACATGGTCGCCGTGACCGCACGTGGCGTCTCGCCGAACGCTGCGACGACGAAGTCGACCAGGTGGATCCCAGCCTCGTAGAGGACGCCGTTGAGGAGCGTGCCGCGCCATCCGGGCTCGGCCCACGGCGGGAGATCCATGTTCTGCCACGCCTGCGCGAAGACGGCGCCGCCCTCCGCCGCGCGGATCGCATCGAGCATGGCGCGGAAGGCCGGCATCTCGCGGAACTCGTGGTTCAGCGCCAGCCGCCGCCCGGCCTTCGCCGCGGCGGCCAGGATCTCCTCCGCCTCGGCCACGCTCGTCGCCAGGGGCTTTTCGCAGATCACGTGCGTCCCCGCGGCCAGCGCCTCCAGGCAGAGGGCGCGGTGCGCCCTGGGTGGGGCGCAGATGATCACCGCCTCGGGACGCGTGGACGAGAGCACTTCGCCGAGGGTGGCGAAGACCGGGAAGGCAAACCGCTTGCCCGCGGCGAGGCGGGTCGACTCGCTCGGATCGCAACCGCCCACCAACTGGGCGTGCGGGATGGCGGCGAGTGCCGGCAGGTGCAAGTTCACCGCCGCATTGCCAAGGCCGGCGACGGCGACACGTAAGGCGGGCATATCAGGCAGTGGGGGGATTGGGACGGCGGCGCCCGGCCGGCGGAGCGTCACGCAGCCGCCGGCGGCAGCGCCTGTTCAGCGCAGGGCGAGGCGGTTGTACACCTCGCCGATCACACGCCCGAGGGCGTAGCCGACGACGAAGGCGTAGACGAATCCGACGAGACTCCCCAGCACACTCACGCGGTATCCCGGGAAGAACGCCCCCAGGAGCTGCAGATGCTGTCCTGGTGTAGGCCCTCCCTTGACGACGAGGACGAGCGTCGCCAGGAAGAGCCCGCCGCCAAGGACGAGCCCGAAAGCGATCCCCCAGGCGCGCGCGTTGAGCGACAGCAGCGTGCTCTGCAGGTTTTCGTCGCGTGGCGAGGTCATGGTTACCCGTTAGGGAAGGAAGGCGAGACTCAAATGTGGTCGAGGAACTCGCGCGTCTGCTCGAGCTCGGCCCGGGTCCGATAGGCGAAGGCCACGATGGCGAGGGCGAGGTTGCGGCAGAAGGCGACGAACCAGCCGGCCACGAACGACACCACGAAGCCCCACAGGGCGCCCACGAGGACGCCCTCCCACGACACGGTGTAGCCCACGAAGTACTGCGAGAGGAGGCCGAGCGGAAAGTCGGCGGCGCGCGCACTGAGGAGGGCGACCGCGGTCAGCGTCGCCATGAGCAAGGCCCCGGCCACCCCGGTCGCGGTGCCGAACGCCGCCTTGTGCAGCGGGGCGAAGGCGAGCCGCAGCGCCGGCATGAGCCGCGCTTCGTCGTCACGCGTGTCGCGTCCTCCCTCCATCCCCTCGTCCAGGATCAGTCCCTGGTTCGGTGACATGGCAACTCCTCCGCTCTTGACGACTACTCTTGGTCGGCGGTCCACGAGCTCCGGCGGTGCCTCGAGGGGATGGGGGGCCAGCGCTGTACCCCGATCTCGGCGTACGCTTCCGTCGTGGGGTTCGGGAGCGGTGCCCCGATGGTCTGCTGCAGGAAGAGCCCGGTCCCGAACGAGATTCCGTTCAGAAAATAGTACATCAGGTGTACCGGGATCACCCGGAGCGCGAAGATCGGCCCTCGCACGCGGCTGAAGAAGCCGAGCATCGGCGCGTTGGCGACAACGACGAACAGCAGCGCGAACAGCGCGGCGACGGCCACCCACCACGAGCGATCCCAGGCCGCCACGCCGAGGAGGAGGACGGCGCCCCACACCAGCATCGTGTTGAGCTTCTCGATCCAGCGCAGGTTCAGTGTCGCCGTGCTGAGGACCGCCTTGCGATGGGCGAGCAGGCGCGCCCAGGGAATGCCCCGGTCGCGGAGGTCGGTGCGGACGACGTTGGCGAAGGTCCAGCGCTTGAGGTGCGTGACCTGGATGTCGGGGCAGAGGCGGATCGTCTGTCCCAGTCCACGGATGCGCGCGCCGAGCTCGATGTCCTCGATCTGCGGTCGCGCGAAGTGCCACTCATCGTACATCCCGGCATCGTCGAAGACCTGTCGCCGCACTGCCCCTGCCCCGGCCCAGAAGGTCTCGACGTCGCCGGCGTTGCGCTGGTGCACGTAGTGATGCAGGAGGTTGCGGTACTGCGACATGAATCCCGGCGCGGGGGGACTGGTGTCGTATGCGCCGAAGACGGCGCCCACGTCCGGCTCGGCCTCCAGGACCTCGGCGAAGCGGCGCATCGTGTCGGGATGGACCACGACGTCGGCGTCGAAGAACATCACCACGTCGCCGCGCGAGACCTCGAAGCCCCGGTTACGGGCGTACGCGGGCCCGTGCGGCATGCCGGGCAGCCGGATCACCGTGTCGGCATGGCGCGCCGCGACCGTCGCCGTCTCGTCGGTGCTCGCGTCGTCGACGACGATCAGTTCCCACCGGTCGCGCGGGAAGTCGCTCGCCTCCAGCGCGCCTAACGTGCGGGGCAACATGGCCGACGCCTGGTGGGCCGGGACGATGACGGAGTAGAACGGGCGCGCGGCACTCATGCGGCCCGCCCCTGCACGAGTCGCTTCACGCGGCGCCCCTGCGCCCGCAGCCAGAGGCGGCTGCGGAAGGCCGCGCTCCCCCACCCCTCCAACTGCCCCGGTTCGCGGAAGTAGAACATGTCGAGCCGGGGAAGGAGGGCGCGATCGTCATCGTGGCGAAGGGGACGCAATTCGGTGGTGCATGCGTGGGTGTACACGTCGCGCACCACCGTGGCCGCCGCCGCATCCACGGCGCCGTACGGATAGGCAAAGCTCGTCGGACGACAGCCAAGCTCGGCGGCCATGCGCTCCACGCAGCCCGCCACCTCGTCCTCGAGCGAGGCCCCGCGCACCTGGGTCAGGTCGCGATGGCGGCGCGTGTGCGCGCCCAGCGCGACCCGCTGCGCGGCTACCGTGCCTAACGTGGACCAATCCATCAGGGGGAGTGCCGGGATCCCGGGAGCATGGCGCCCGCCCCAGTCGTTCGCCCCGCCGACATGCTCGGGCACGACGAACACGGTCGCGGGGAGCCCCGCGTTTGCCAGCAACGGGGCCGCCTCGTCGGCGAAGTTCTGGAAGCCGTCGTCGAAGGTGAGGGCCACGGCGTCGCCGTCATCGCCACGGGCCACGAGGTCGGCAATCGGCAGGACCCGCACCGCCCCGGAGGCCAGCCAGCGGACGTGCGCGCGAAACACCTCGCGCCCCACCGAAATCGGGGAGCCGGACTCGTCGATCGAGTGATAGGTGAGGATCGCGCGCATGCCGGTCACGTGCGGAGGGTCATGAAGGGAACGCCCCCTCCAGCGGCGGCCGCCAGCCGGGCGCGCTGATCCTCCACGACGTCGCGGATGATCACGTCGAGAGACGTGTCGGGGCAGAAGCCGGTCACGGCCTGGAGCTTCGACACGTCGGGGACGCGTCGCATCATGTCCTCGAAGCCGGCGGCGTACGCCTCCCCGTAGGGGACGAGGACGATCTCCGAGCGGCTCCCCGCCGCGTCGCGCACCCGCTCGGCAAGTTGCACGATGCTGATTTCCTGCGTGGAGCCGATGTTGAAGACCTCTCCCACCGCCGCCGGCGTCGACATCAGCCGCAGCATCCCTTCCACGGCATCGCGCACATGGCCGAAGCACCGCGACTGCTCGCCCGATCCGTAGACCGTGATGGGCTCGTTCCGCAGCGCCTGAGCGGCGAAGCTGGGGAGCACCATGCCGTACTGCCCTGTCTGGCGCGGCCCCACCGTGTTGAAGAAGCGGGTCACGATGACCGGTACGCCGCGTTCCCGCAGGTAGGCGAGGGCAAGCCATTCGTCCAGCGCCTTCGAGCAGGCGTAGGCCCAGCGCGAGTGCGAGGTGGGGCCGAGTTGGAGGTCCTGGTCCTCGCGGAACGGGATCGAGGTCGACTTCCCGTAGACTTCCGACGTCGAGGCGACGACGACGAGCTTCTTCTTGCGAGCGGCGGCGCCGAGGACGACCTCGGTGGCGCGGACGTTGGTCTCGATGGTGTGGACGGGCTTCTCGACGATGAGCTTGACGCCGACGGCCGCCGCCAGGTGCACGGTCACGTCGGCCATGTCCACCAACTCGGTGACGAGGGGGATGTCGAGGGCCGATCCGATGCGGTAGCCGAAGTCGGGGCGTCCGACCAGATGGGCGATGTTCTGCATGCTCCCGGTCGACAGGTCGTCGAGCACCTGGACGCGGTCGCCCCGGTCGAGCAGCCGCTCGGCCAGGTGAGACCCGATGAACCCGCACCCACCGGTGATGAAGACGTTCACGCGACCTCCTCCGCCGCCAGCGCGTCGGCGACGCGCGCATGTCCGCGGCGCACCGCGGCGCGCCGCACGATTCCAAGATACTGTGGTACGACGACCCGCTCGGACCAGCGATTCACGTAGGCGGCATATCCGGCGGCGGAGAGACGCGCGCGGTGGCGCGGGTCGCCCTGCAGCCGCCGCATGGCCTCCAGCAGCTCCGCCCGATTGCCGAACAGCTCCCCACCCCCCGACTGCTCCACGATCTCCGGGAACGGGCCAAGGCGCCGGGCGATGACCGGGGTCCCCTGCCGGAACGACTCGATCAGCACGATCCCGAAGGTCTCGTAGCACACCGACGGCACGATCAGCGCCACCGCGTGCTGGTAGAACTGGCGCAGGTCGTCCGGCGCGACGCGCCCGAGGAACTTCACGTTAGGCATGCCCCGTGCCAGCGCCCGCAGCGCGTCGCCATGCGTCCCGTCGCCGGCGATCACCAGGTCGGCGTCGGGAAAGTCGCGGAAGGCGGGGATGACATCGTCGAGCCCCTTGATGCGCTCCAGGCGGCCGGCGAAGAAGAAGTACGGGCGCGGGTGCGGCGGCGCCCCCTCCGCCACGGGGACCCCGTTCCCCTCGGGATCCGGGAGGAAGTAGGGGAGCACCTCCATCTCCCGCGGAAAGCCGAACTCCCGGTGCTTCTCCGCCGAGAACCGGCTCATGGCGATCACGGCATCCACGCGCTCGATCTCGCGCTCGAGGAACCCGGTGTACCGCCAGAGCTGGGGAGGGCGCCGGTAGCTGATGGCGCACCGAAGGCACTGGCGTCCCGTGCACAGCTCGCGGCCGTGCCGCCACAGGACGTGCATCGGGCACACCAGCCAGTGCTCGTGCGCCATGTAGAGCGACACCGCCTCGCCCGCATGGCGGAGCAGCCCCGGCCCGCCGATGAGGGAGATGTTGTGGAAGTTGACGACGTCGAAGCGCCCCGACTCCACGAGCTGGCGGATGCGGCCGCCGTTGACCACCGGGCGTCCGAGCTGCTGCGTGAGGAGGGCCGAGAGCATGGGGGCGCGGCTCCGGAGGCGGATCACCTCGACCCCCTCGTCGTCGTCGTGCGGCGAGGCGGCGGGTTCGGGCCCCGCGTTCAGGAGGTTGTAGGCGTCGGCATCGTGGACGACGGTGACGTGATGGCCGCGCTTGACCAGGCCGCGCGAGAGGCGCTGGATCCCGATGCCGTCGCCGCCGAAGTTGTACGGCGGATAGAACGTCGTGAGCATGAGGAAGCGGAGGGCGCTCATGCGGCCGCCTCCTCGAGCGCCGCCAGCGTGGCGCGTGCCGCACCGTCCCAGGTGAGGGCGCGGGCGCGCGCCAGCGCCTCGGTGCCTAACGCGTCGCGCAACGCCTGGTGCGTGGCCAGGCGCCGCATGGCCTCGAGCAGCGCGCCGCCGTCGCCGGGCGGCACGAAGATCCCCCCACCCTCGAGGAGCTCGGGGAGCGGGCTTTCCACCGTCGCGATGACCGGCGCGCCGCACGCCGCCGCCTCGACCGCTGGGAGGCCGAACCCCTCGCACTCCGATGGCAGGAGCGTCGCGATCGCTCCCGCATGGAGGGCCCGCAGGCGTTCGTCGGGGACGAACCCCGTCCAGTGGACGAGCGCGCCCGTGCCGCACGCGTCGACGAGCGCCCGCAGCCTGGCGTGCTCGCCGAAGAAGACGTCGCCCGACGTGGCCCCCACCAGGAGGAGGTGCGGCGCCACCGCCAGCTCGCCCGCCAGCGACGCATGCGCGCGAATGGCCAGGTCGAGGCGCTTGTGCGGGTTGAACCCTCCGACGTAGGTGAACCATGGTGCCCCGGCCGGGACGCCCGCGGCGCGGGCTTCCGCCTCCGCCACGTGCCGGGGCACGGGCGCGTACTCCGCGGCCGGCGCCTCCACCGCGACGCGGATGCGTTCGCGGGAAACGCCCAGCACCCGCGCGATGTCGCGCGCCGCATAGTCCGAGACGGTCAGCACCAACCGCGCCTGCTGCAGGGCAAGGGAGACCTTGAGCTTCCAGAAGAGCCGGGCACGCCGCGTCGGGAGGGTGAGCCGGGGAAACCGCTCGGCGATCGCGTCGTGGATCGTGACCACGGCGCGCTGGCCCGGAGGGAGGGGAAAGTAGGTGTAGACGGAGGGAGAGAAGAAGACGTCGGGGGCCGCCTGCCACACCGCGCGCGTCAAGCGAAGCATGTCGCGCGGCGAGCGGGCGCCGTCGGCGGAGGCGGCCATGGTCGGCGACTCGCCGAGCGCCACGACGATGCGCTGCACGTTGGGCGCGTCGAGGGAGAAGGCGTCGAAGGCGCGCCGGTCGCCGATGCACACGAATTGGTGCTGCGGCCCCTGCGCGGCCATCGCGCGCATCAGTTCCCGGGCGAACCGGCCGTAGCCGCGTGCGTTGGCCCAGCACGTCGCGTCGACGCCGATCCGCACTCCGCCGTCACGCAGCTCCCGCCCGGGCCTGCACGACCGAGGACGGGGGGGCCCCCTTTGCGGTGTCCGGCTCGACCTTCTGCTCCTCGTGATAGTCGAAGTCGGTGTTGACCGCCCAGACGTCGTGCGAGGCACCGCGCATGTTGGCGACGGCCATCATGGCGGTCAGCATGGAGTGATCGGCGTTGTTGTACTTGTGCATCCCGTTGCGCCCGACGGTATGCAGGTTCGGGACGGCGTCGATGAAGCGGCGGACGACCTGCAGGTGCGCCGAGTACTCGGAGTCGTACACGGGATAGGCCTTCTGCTGCCGGACCACACACCCGTCGATGACCTTCGCCGGGTCGGCGAGGCCGAGCTGCCCCAGCTCCTTCTTCGCCAGCTCGACGAGCGCGTCGTCGGGGCTGCTCCACAGCCCGTCCCCCTCGAAGCAGAAGTACTCGAGGCCGAGGCACGTGGTCCCGGGGCGCGGGACCATCGCCTTGCTCCAGTTGTTGAAGTTCTGGATGCGCCCAACCGTGACCCCCGGCGTGTGGATGTAGATCCAGTTGTCGGGAAAGAGCGCCTCCTGGTCGATCATCAGGGCGACGGTGAGGAAGTCGCGGTAATTGAGTCCGTCGCCAGCGGCAATGACGGGGGCCGGCGGGGCCGGATCGAACGACCGCACGAGGTTGCGGATCGCCATCGTGTTGATGAAGTGATCGCCCTCGAGCCGCACCTCGCCATCGGGCGTGCGCGCCCGGACGGCGACCACCTCCCCGTCCCGCATCTCGAGCGCAGCCACTTCGTGCCGGAGGAGGACGTCCCCCCCCATCGCCTCGATGCGCTGCGCCGCGGTTTCCCACATCTGTCCCGGCCCGAGGCGCGGGTACTGGAATTCGTTGATCAGCGTCTTGATCGTCTCGCTACGCCGCTGGAGCGACGCGGCATTCAGGATCGCCTTCGCGAGCGACAGCCCCTGGATGCGCTGGGCCGCCCATTCCGCCCGGATCTCGGTGCACGGGATACCCCAGACCTTCTCCGTATACGTCTTGAAGAAGATCTCGAACAGGCGCTTCCCGAAGCGGTTCGTGACCCACTGCTCCAGGTTCTCCTCGACCGGATACGGCTTGAAGTGCCACCGGACGTAGCTCGCCACGCAGAGGAACGAGTTCCACAGGCCAAGCCCGCTGAGGGCGTTCCACGCCTTGAGCGGGTAGTCGAAGTACTTCCCGCCGTAGTGGATGCGCGAGAGGCGCGGGACGCTGATGAACTCGGGGCCAAGGATCTCCTTCCACAGCTCCTCCACCGGGGTGACCTTGGTGAAGAAGCGATGCCCCCCGATGTCGAAGCGATAGCCGTTGTAGCGCGCCGTGCGGGAAATGCCACCCACCTGCGTGTCAGCCTCGAGCACGGTGACCTTCACCCCGTCCTTGGCCAGGATGTAGCCGGCCGTCAACCCCGCCGGACCGCCGCCGATGATGACGACGCGATCGCCGGCCTTGAGCTGCGCGACCCTGCGCGGTGCGTTTGCTGACAACCCGCTCACGTTACCGTACCCTCGACAGAGAATCCCCCGCTCCCGCCACCGAGCCCACCGCCTCGCCAACAGCCCATGCCACGACGAATAGCGCGATGAGCGGCAACGAACGTACCAGCTCCGAGGTGTGGCGCCCCTTGGCCCGAATGCGGGAGACGGTGCGCCAGAAGAGGAGTGGCGGTAGCGCCAGAGATGCCGCACCCATCAGGAGCCGTTTCGCCACCCCCGCCCCGTGCATGCGGGCCCCGGCATACGACCGCGAATACAGGTATCGCTGCGACATGTAGAGCCCGACCGTGTAGTGCATCTTGTGCCCGACGACGATCTCCGGGCGACACGTCAGCACGATCCCATCGCCCTTGAAGGCGTCGTGCAACCGGTTCTCCCACCCTCCCGACTCGGCCACCCCCCGGTACCGCTCCAGCAGCTCCCTGGGATAGACGACATTGTTCCCCGTTAGCCACTCGACGGGGCCAGCGGGGAGGGGAGGAGTGCAGTGACTGTACTCGCACAGGTACGCCGCCCAGTCGACCAGGCGCTCGGTCGCCGCGTTCTCGACCGCCCCGGCGACGACCGGGGTCGATGGTGTCTGCGCGGCCAGCAGCGCCTTGGCCCACCCGTCCGGAACGATCACGTGATCTTCGATGACCGCCACCGACGGGGCGGTCGCCTCGCGAAAGGCACGCGCGCGCATGTCGGGGATGGTCGCGTCCGAGGGGACCTCGAGGATGCGCACATGCGGAAAGCGCGAGCGTACTTGCTCGCGCAGCGCAGGGCCGAGGCGATCGACGACCAGGACTTCGAGCGGCACGTCGAGACGCTGGCGCTCGAGTGCCCCCAACGTCGCTGACAGGTCGTCGAACCCGTTCACCGAGGGGACGACCACCGAAAGTGCCGGCGCGGCCACCTACCGATCGTTCGAAGCTTCCATCACCCGCGCATCAGACTCGAGGCCGGCGATCCCCACGCTCGGGCGCACGGGCTCGCTCCGCCAACTTGGCGACGCCGCCACCGACGGCGCCAGATACGCGCGTCCACGCCTGCGTTCGCCTGCGGCGATCGCCGTGTTGTCGACGACCGGGACGAGTGGGACCTCCACCTCGACCATCACGTCATCGTCCACGCATCCCATCGTCCCGCCGAAGGCGTCGAGCCACATCCCGTCGCCCACCGTGCCGTCCATTCGCAGCGACACGATGTCGCCGGTGGCCCGATTCATCCCGAGCTCGCGCATCTGCGTGCTCCCCATCCCGTTCGGAGCGCCAAGGAAGGTCACGCTGGGGTAGGCAGCGCCCAACGTCGCCAGCTCGTCCTCCGTCGATGGCCGGACGACGATGATCTCGGCCTCCATGCGCCGGCAGCGCGCGGCCACGGCAGCCAGCGCGCGCTCGAGCGCCGAGCGATCGCCTTGCGACAGGAGCACCACGGAGAGCGTCGGGAGGTGTGGTGCGCGACGTGTCGCGCCGACGTCCCGTAACGGCATTCGATCGACCATCTCCCTCATTCGGTGGCTCCCGTATTCGTGACGGCGCTGGCCAGGGGTGAAATCGCGTCCCATTGCTGCGCCGAAGTTGCCAGTTGGTGTGTTCTCATAGTGCAAGGCGATTGCCCGCACGGCGGGGAACGGTGCACGCGTCGCGCCGTGGCCCCAAGTCGTTGCCAATGCACGAGTAATGCCGCAGTTGGCGCGCGAGCCTCGCGCGCGAAAAACCACCCGGACCGGGCCGCGATGTGGAGCCTTCGCCACATGCACCGCGCGAGTGTAGCCCTTGCGCGACGAGCCGGCAGGAAATGCCGCTTCGCGAACGGCGACGGGCGTACCGCTCAGTCGATATCCGACGCGATCCGCGTCGCGTTCGCCATGAGCGTGAAGGTCAGGTTCTTCGCGGGGAGCCAGGGGAATGCCGCGCCATCCACGACGTAGAGACCGCTGAATCCACGCACCGCCCCGTCGGGACCGGTGGTGTGTTCGCGCGCCTCGTCGATCATGGGGATCGTACCGGCATAGTGCACGCTCGAACCGCGGGGAAGGATTTTCGCCATTCCCGACGGGGCGATGCAGCCGAGGGCGCCGAGCGCCGCGCGCGTCCGGCGGATGGCATCGCGCGTGGCGGACAGGTCGCTGGTATCGTCGCCATACTCGAGCACCAGGCGGAACGTCCCGTCGCGGCGCGGCTCGAGCCGCGCGACGTTCTCGCGACGCCGGGTGTCGGAGAGCCAGATGTTGGCCACCCCGAGCGCCCCGCGCATGCGCCGGAAGACGCGCAGCGAGGTGCGCAGGTCGAACGGGAGGGAGTGGACGATCGGGTGAACGGCGGCGGCCTTGAGTGCGCTCACCTGTCCGTGCACGTCGGAGCGCCAATGCCCGGTGTCGAGGGCGAGGGCGAGCATGTGATACTGGTAGCTCGCCAGCTGCACATCGGCCCCGAGTCGCCGCAGGTTCACGAACGGGATCATCACGTGCCGGTTGTCCATGAGGCCGGGGAGGACGACCTCATCCATCCCGAGGGCGGCGAGCGTCTGGAGGTAGATCTGCGTCGTCGCGAGGGCGCCCGCGGCGAGCACGATCCGGTCCGCGCGGAACTCGACCTCTTCCCCTCCCTCGGCGGGGACGGCGACGACCCCGATGGCCCGCTCGTGCGCGGTCGTGAGGACGCGGCGCACCAGCATCCCCCCGCGATACGTGAAGTGGGGATGGGCCAGGAGGTCGGCGAGCGTGAGGCTCGGGGTGTAGAGCGCCCCGCGCGGGCACCCCCACAGGCAGCGTCCCAGCTCGCCGCAGGCACGACGCGTCCCGAGGTCGCGCGAGAGGACCGCGACGCGCGACCGCCCCAGGTGGAACCCCGCCGCGTTGAGGCGCGCGCGCCGCTCGTCGTAGCGTGCATGGAGCCACGCCGAGTGGGCGTCCATCGGGAGCGGGGAGAGATACGGGGCGGAGAGCGGCGAGAAGCGGCCGAGGTCATCGGCGACGCCGGTGATCCCGATGCGACGCGCGACGGTCGCGTAGTGCGGCCGCAGCGCCGCGCCATCGAACGGGAAGTCGGCGAGCTCCTCGTCGCGCAACTCGTACGATCCCCCCGTCCACGCCTCGGCCAATCCTCCGCGCGCGTACGACACCATGGGAGAGAACCCGCGCTCGGTGATCGACACCTCGGCCGGGCGCCTGAAGACATGGCCCTTGCTGGGCGGGAAGCCGTACGGCTTGGCGGCGGGCGATGGGTACACCACCGCTTCGCCCTGCTCTCCCAGGAAATAGGCTTCGGGATCGTCCAACCGCTCCTTGAGGTGCGAGAAGTCGGTGTCAGGGAGGGGGGCACTCGGGCGCTCGAACCCCACGTCGACGAGCTCCACCGTCTCGCCCCGGTCCAGGAGGGTCTGGGCGAAGTGGACGCCCGTGGCCCCCGATCCCACCACCAGGTACCTAGCCACGCGAGGATCCCACAGCTGCAAGGCGAGCCGCCAGGTGCAGCGGCGCGAGGCAGGCGACGGCGCAGGCCGTGCGGAACGTCCACATGGTCCCCAACGCGACCATCGCCAGCCAGGCCACGGCCGCCGTGGACGGGCGCGGCGTGTCGTAGTCGGAGTGCGTGGCGGGCGTCGACTCGAGCACCGCGAGGACGAGGGTCAGCTTGCGCCGGAGCGTGCCGTACGGACGCACCAGGCGCGCGTACGAGTCGGCCAGCCCGCACGCCATCGCCGAGCGTCGGGCGAATCCCACCAGCCACGCGTCGAAACGGTCGCCCGACTCGCCGACGGATGCGTGCGCGCGCAGGTACGCGGCGACGGCGCGCGGCGGAGGGGTGCGCGTGCCGAGGTAACGTGCGAAGACGGCGAACTCCGCCGCGAGGGGCTCGCCCGCTGGCGACGCCAGGGGCGTCGAGGCGGTGACGTGCCCCGGGC
>MEDZ01000011.1 GCA_001724275.1 Gemmatimonadetes bacterium SCN 70-22 | reverse complement strand
TGTACAGGATCACCCATTCTTACGCACTAGCGATCACCCAGATCTACGCACCTGACCTCGCCCGGTGCGGCGCGTGACCGCACCCTTCGCGCACCCTCGTGTGCGCGGAGCCGGGCATGACTGTCTTGCGTCAGGAGCAGATCGAGATGATGGACGAGATGATTCGCGCGGAGCGCGTGACCGGCCGCGAGGCCGCCGCGCTCTTGCAGGTGAGTGAGGGGGCGCTGCGCTACCGCCGGAAGCGGCTGGCCAGCGGGGCCCGGGACCGGCGGGCCGACCAGGCGACGGCGGTCGATGGGTTCGAGCCGGCCATTGCGGCCGTGCTGGACGCGCTGGCCCCGACCGTGCCGGAGGGCCGCCCCGTCTGCGGACGGTTGGTGTTTGAGGCGCTGGTGCGCGACCACGGCTACCCCGGGAGCTACCCGGCGCTGATCCGCTACCTCCGGCGCCAGCGGGGCCGCCCGCCGGTGCGGGCCGTGCGCCGCGTCGAGTTACCGCCCGGGATGCAGGCGCAGCACGACTGGCTGGAGGAGCGGGTCGACCTCGCCGGGAGTGCGGTCCGGGTCTTCGGCTTGTTAGGCACGCTGGCGCACTCGCGGGGCTCGGCGCTCTGGCTCGGGCTCCGCATGACCCAGGTCGCCTGGCAGGCCGGGCATGCGGCGCTCTTCCAGAGCTACGGCGGCGTGCCCCGCGTGGTGCGCATCGACAATCTCAAGACGGCGGTGGCCGCGGGGGGCGGGCCGTCGGCGGTGTTCACGCCGGCCTTCCAGGCGTTCGCGACGTCCTGCGGCTTCACCATCGATCCCTGCCGCGTCCGGACGCCGACGGATAAGGGGAAGGTGGAGCGCCGGGTGCGCGTGGTGCACGCCGCGCTCGCGCCGCTCTTCCGCCAGTCGTGGACCGACCTGACCCCGCTGCAGGCGGCGGTGACCGGCCGCCTCGCCGAGCTGGAGGCGCGGCTCCGCTGTCCGGCGACCGGCACGACCATCGCCGAGGCGCGCCGGGCCGAGCAACGCGCCCTGTTGCCGCTGCCGGTCGTCGGGGAGCCGTTCGATCTGATCGTCGCGCGGCGCGTGCACCGCGATGCGCTCGTCTCGTTCGAGGGGCGGCAGTACTCGGTGCCGTTCGTGTGGGTGGGCCGTGATGTCGAGGTGCTGGGGACGGCCCGGCATGTCGTGGTCCGGGCGGCCGGCGCGGAGGTCGCCCGGCATCCCCGCCATACCGCGGCGCGGCTCGTCCTCGAGCCGACGCACTACGACGGGGCGTCCACGGCCGACGTGCTCGCCCCGCCGCCGCTCGGGCGGCGCGGCCGCTGGCAGGCGGACGCGGGGGCACGACTCCCTGCGCCCCCGATGGTGGCGCGCCCGCTCGAGACCTACGTGGCCCTCATCGACGGAGCGCGCCCATGAGTCCCGCGGCCCCGCTCCCCCTCGATACCCTGGCCCAGCAGCTCACGGCGTTAGGCATGGAGCATGCTGCGAGTGCCTTGCCCGAACTGATCGAGACCGCCGCGCGCGAGCACCTCGATCCGAGCGCGTTCCTCGGCCGCGTCCTGACGCGCCAGCTCGAGCGCAAGGACGAACGCCGGATCGCGACGATGCTCACGCTCTCCGGCCTCCCGAGTGGCAAGACCCTGGAGACGTTCGACTGGGGCTTTCAGCCCAAGGCCGACCGGCGCCAGCTCGACGCGCTCGCCACGTGCAGCTTCGTGCGCGAGCGGCAGAACGTGCTGTTCCTCGGGCCGCCGGGGGTCGGCAAGAGCCACTTGGCCTGTGGCTTGGGCGTCAAGGCGATCAAGAACGGCTTTTCGGTGATGCACGTCGTCCTGGACGACCTGCTGCACGCCCTCAAGGCCGACGCGGCCATCCCCCCGGCGCGCCTCAAGGCCAAGCGCTACCTCAACAGCGCGCTGCTGCTCGTCGACGAAGTCGGCTTCCGGCCGTTGGACCGGATGGAGGCCAACCTGTTCTTCCGCTTGGTCTCGGCGCGCTACGAACGGGCGAGCATCGTCGTCACGACGAACAAGCATGTGCGCGACTGGCCCGAGGTCTTCGCCGGCGACGAGATCCTCACCACGGCGATCCTCGACCGGCTGCTGCACCACGTGCACATCGTCCACATCGACGGGCGCAGCTACCGGCTCCGGGAGCTCGACAAGCTCCTCACCCCACCGCCCGCCGCGTCCCCACCCCCAACCAACCCCCTCAGGAGGTGATGCCCCCAGGAAGTCGAACAAACCCGGTGCGTAAGACTGGGTGATCGCCAACTGCGTAAGAGTGGGTGATCCTTGACAGCCGACGGCCTGGTGGCGCGCCCCCGGCGCCGCTGGGTGCGCACGACGGACAGCCGGCACGGGCCTCGCGTCGCGCCGAACGTGCTCGTCCGGCAGTTCGCCGTGCCGGCCATCGGCGGTGTGAATCGCGTGTGGGGGAGCGACAGCACGTACATCCCGACGCGCGAGGGGTGGCTCTTCCTCGCCATCGTCCTCGATCTCGGCTCGCGGCGCGTGGTGGGCTGGGCCATGCAGGCGACGATGGAAGAGCGGCTCGTGTGCGACGCACTCAGCATGGCCGTGCAGCACCGGCGGCCCCCCGCGGGCCTGCTCCATCACGCGGATCGCGGCCGCGAGTACGCGGGCCGGGCCTATCAGGCGCAACTCGCCACGCACGGCCTGACGAGTAGCATGAGTCGCAAGGGGAACTGTTGGGACAACGCCGTGGCGGAGAGCTTCTTCGCGACGCTCGAACACGAACTCCTCGCCGAGGCGGACTTCGCGTCGCGCGAGGCCGCGCGGCGCGCCATCGTCCCGTTCATCGAGGTGTTGTACAATCGCGAGCGGCTGCACTCGAGCCTCGGCTACGTCAGCCCCGTTGCGTACGAAGTAAACTTGGCGGCGCGAGACAAAGCCGCCTAAACCTTGTGTCCATCGAACCGGGTCAAGTCCAGGATGACCCGTAGGGGACGCGCATGAGATCACAGAGTCGCACGTGTTCCCCGCGTGTGCGGGGATGACCCGACGGCGGCCCACCTGGGCCCCAGCAGGCGCGCGTGTTCCCCGCGCGTGCGGGGATGACCCGCAGCCCCCCACCGGGGTCAGCTCAAGAGCGCCGCGGCCCGAGCGGACGGCGAGGACGCCGCCTCACCCGAGTGTGCAATTCCGGTCGCCAATTCTGTGCAATCTGGGATCGCCGCTAACAGCTGTCGCACGCAGACCCGCCGCAGCGTCTTGCAGGTAGAGGACAGTCGCGTCGCGGCATGGTCAGCCGAGCGTCGATGTCCCCAGCGCATCACGCTCACGAGCCCGCATCTTCGAGGGCTCCCCCACAGGGAGAAATCCCATGTCCAGATGCAGAGGATGTAATGGGAGGGGCGTCGTCCTTTGCCCCGACTGTCTTGGCAAGGGAAAGCGGGACTACGGCAGCTTCTTCACCGTCGATTGGCGGGAGTGCAAGCTCTGCCACGGATCGGGGCAGAAGCGGCGCGGCGCGTGTCATGGGAGGGGGAGTAGCTGAACCCCGACCCCAGCAACTGTCTGGCCCTCCGCCGTCACGTGCGGCACGTGCGGCACGTGCGGCACGTGCGGCACGCGGCTTGTTACCGCGGCGTTGCGGAGGGCATGGCCGATGGCGACCCGCGGCGTTGGCGAACCACCGATCGCTGAACGGGCGCGATGGCGCCGAGCCCCATCGACGTCTTGTATCCGATGCCGGCAAAAAAGCCGAAGTCGAGGAGGAGCTGCGCGGCGCGACGCGCCTCCTCGTCGGTGCGCGCGATCTCGTACTCGCACTCTCCAATGAAGGCGGACTGAATGGAGCGAGGTGCGAGCGGGACCTGAAGAGTGTGCAGTGAGTATCCGGTGATCGTGCACTGGTCGGCGATCCGGATCCCGAGCAAGGGGTCGATCTCCGCTACACCGATCGCGTTCCAGGCGCGGCGCAGGCGCGCGAATAGCAGCGATGGAAGTGGAAGCGGAACGTTCTCCCCCTGATGCCGAAACGTCGTCGGGGTGAGAAAACGAACCGTGGTGCGCACGTCGGGCTTGACTGCCGCGGATTGTTCGTGAAGCCAGAACTCGGACAAGCGCGTCGCTGGCGCGGAAACGGCCGACGGGTGCTCACTGGGGCTGCGGGCGAGCGCATCGACTTGAAAGACTGTCCGACCTAGATGCACGGCTGACGAGCCCAGCTCGGCCAGAACGTCGTCCAGTGCACGACTCAGCTGATCATCGATGCTCGTGATGCGGACGTCGAGCGTCGCTCCCCGCTGAAGGTCGACGGGTTGCGTTCCGTACGCTACACCACCCACCACGGCGACCGTGAACGGTCGGAAGTCCGGCTGGTCGTGGAGGCGCCTGGCCAACGCGGGATCGACGCGGGCGACGGCATTGAACAATGCGGCGTGCAGCAAACGCCCATGTCCGTTTGACCATCGCCCACCGGTCGTGCAGGCGAGACCGACGTACACACTTCTGAAGAGCGGGTCCACGGTGACTCCCGAGCGCTATGGCGTGCGGGGGAGGCCGACGTCGTCGTCGGTCGGGAGGCCAGGTGCGTGAAAGCCCTGCTTCTCGTTGGCAACGAACCAACTAAAGCCCCGGACATTCGGATTGGGGGCATCGACAGTGCGCGGATAGCGAACGGCGAGTCCCACGCGTCCACGAGAAATGGCAAGGTAATCCTTCACGTGCGGCGTCTCCTCAATCTCTCTCACTCCCCAAGCGTCGGCCGTGGCTCTACGGAACTGTTCGACAAGGCTCTCAACTGACTCCGATGTTAGCTCCGTGCCGTTTACTAGCGGACTTGATGCGAGAGATCGATAGCGAGCGCTGAGATCCGTACCGCTGCAGAGAGTCGATCGTGTGAGATTCAACGTCCACTGCGTCGACCCGAACCCCAAAGGCTTTCCGTAGCCCATCGAACGACACACGCTTTGCTTGTGAGTACCGTCGAGAAGCCAAAGGAGCGCGCCGACCTCTGCGCCAGACAGATTCACGACATCGAGGGTGACCTCGAAATGACTGCCGATGTCGATCCAAGAACTGATCGATCGATTGAGGTCAGTACGTCGCGCACCGCCGACACCGGGGGCTACGAACTCCCGAAATCGCTTCGTCTCCGGCTGCCCGTTGCCGTCGCCCGACGACCAATAGTCGTCGGGCAGGTCACGATGAGTCCAGTAGAACTTTCTCCCGGCGAGGCGTTGATGCTTCGAAATTGAGTAGAAGTCCCGGCGGCGCCGTGTGGTAGGAATTGGAAGCGGACGGCCATTAGACATTTCCACGAGCACGAATCGGCCGTACTTGTGCGGCTCGCCGAGAACTGCCAGCGGCACCGGTGACGCTGATAGGTCAAGTATCCTGGCTTGCGACGCATCGACACGGTGAATGCGAAGAGCGCTTCGCCACGCAACCACGTCTCTTACGAAGCCGAAGACACGATCGGCCGGGGAGAAATTATCAGTGGTCTTAGCCTTCTCCAGGCCCTCGGGGAGCAGGTCTCTCGGTGCGCAGCTGTACTGGGCTTTGGCCTTGCCGTCTCGATACGAGAGCCCCTTATCATGCTCGCCAAACACCCGCAACCGCGAGTTCGTGACCGCCTCGTAGTGCGCACTCAACACACCCTTGATCACGCTCCCCGGAAGCACCGGCTTCCCGTCGATCTCGAGCGCGCGGTACTCCTTATGCCCGGGTGGTGCGCCTCGCATCTGCATCCCCTCATCGAGTACCAGCAGCGGCGTCTTGGTCGTGATGGAGAAGCAGAGTCTCCCGGACCAGAGATCCGGGCACCACCGGTTCTGCGGCGCGGGCGGGCCGTCCTTGAGGTCGCCCTTGACGTTGGCTCTGTCCGGAGTGAAGACGAAGGCGTAAGGGTTCAGGAACTTCCCTGCATCGACATCGCTCGGTGAGCGCTCGCAAGCCTTGACATCCGCCTCTCGAAGCCTGGCGGCATGCCGCGCAGCAGATCGTGACTCGCGGCGAGTGTGGAGCTCTTCGTCGGTGGGTTGTTCCGGGGGGAGCCACACCGCGAGCGGCTGATCAGTCGTCCTCGGCGCTGGCTCGTCGAACCATGCACTCACTTCCACCACCCTACTATCGACAACTTCGTCGATCCTCGTTCGGAGTGCCCCGAAAAGAGCTTCCGCGAACAGAGAGACCCTCATGTTCTCTCCCTTGCTGTTACGGAAACGGAGACACCACTGTTCATCCTTGCCGTCGCGGGCCTTCTCAATGGCCGCTGTTTTTACTGGCATCAACGCCTCCCGTGATCACGCGCCATTCCCCGAATGCCACAGAGGCGCTCGGCCGCGACAAATGCGTTCCCGTGCTCAGCGTCCATCGCCACGTACTCCACGCCCTCGATCTGCAAATGCCCCGACTTTGTCGCCTCCGCCGGGAGGTGGATGGCGCGCCAGCGCTCGTCCGAACTCGTCATCCAACCATCATTCTCTGGCGACGGCCTGAACTTTCCCCCGGCGACGAGGTAGGTGCAGGGTATCTGATCGATCGCCTCGATCGGACGCCCCAGCTTCCAGGGTTCTCCGAGCGTCAGCTCGACATTCTCGGTGAGCACGCGGGCGCGCCCTCGCCCGCCAACGGCAGAAGCATCCTGTCTCCATCGCAATTCGGCGTCATTGCGCAGGCATCGTGCCTCGAACACGTGCGACAGGTCGAGCGTCTCACCGAGCATCCCACGCACGGCGCCCCGCTCCAGGGCGCCCACGCGAAACTCAAATGGATCGCTGAGGAACACCACGCCTCGCCCTCCGGTCGCGCCAAAGGCGACGATGGCGTCGCCGAGCGACAGCTGGTCACATTCCCAGATGAGAAGGGTCACCGGATTCACTTATCCCCTCCCACAGCTGTCACGGCTGTCTCACCCTCGCGCCACTCGTTCAGCGCGTCGGACGCACGTATCGCCCACTTGCTCGCCCTCAATCGATCGAACGTGATGTCCTCGAGTACGGCTCCTCCGTCTCCTCCCGGTTCGAGGGCGGGCAGATTCCTGATCGTCACTCTGGCTTCGTCGGCGCTGACCGATCCCATCCCCGCCGTGGTGCTGTGGCCCAGCGGGATCATGCCAGCGCAGAAGTCGCGCACGACATAGCAGAGCAGCGCCAGGGCGGGGCCCAGTTCATCGGGAGCGAGCCGCTGGGCATCGATCTCGATGACGAGCGGCTCCCACGTGACTCCGCGTGGCTCGAGCACGGAGAACAGTGCCCCGTCGAGTGTGCCCGATGTCCATCGATCGATGGCATTGCGTGTGCGCGGATAGAACCCGTCTCGCTGCAGTGTCTCCCGCAGTGCTAGTGATACTCGCATCGTGGGGTCCGGCGGCGCGTCAGGGCCTTCGCCGGTGAGCAGAGCGCGCCACGCCTCGTTGCAGAGCTGCCCGGTGCCGACGACGTCGTTGACCGTGATGGCGCCTCGGCCGTGATGATCCCGTCCATCCGCAGCGACGTCTGCGCCCTGGCCAGCACGCCCGAAGAGTGCCGTCACGATACGAAGCTGATCGAGCGCGTCGACGAACTGCCGCGACGGGTGCGTGTCAGCAGGGAGATCCGGAATCGCGAACAGTGTCCGCACGATACGCTCCGCGTGGGCGCGAAGCGCGCCCTTGATCGAGGTACCTGGGATCACGGACCGGCGTACGAGCGTGCCGTCCGCACCCGCCATCTCCGTGGTCAGCGGCAGCGAGTCGATGGCGATCCCTTCGATCGCGTCCTTCACCATGATCGGGAGTAGCTGCACCCAGGGTACCTCTACGCGAGCGCGCGCCGGAAGCGCAAACATCACATCGTCGGTCGCCCAGTCGAAGTCCCCCAGTGGAACGGTGGGTGTTGAACCTTCGAGTCGGCTCAGCACGCCCTCGCGCGACGACATGTCGACTCGCTCTACCGTGGCCGAGTTCGCATCCAGCTGCACGCGACCCAGCCCGGCGCTCTTGACCGCGCCAAGGAGGATGTCGCCGTTCGCCAGTGCGTCGACGAGGCACTTGAAGTAAGCGCGAAAGGCGGTGCCATCCGCGCGTTGCGGGACCTCGAGCGTGGCCGCGAACCGCACGGCAATGCCGGCGCCGAGCACCGCGCGCGTATACAGAATGCCTGGCGCTGCGGTACCGCTCTCGCGCGAGATCCCGACTCCCGTTCGAACTTCGACGCGTCGACTGGCGACGGGATCCATGAGCGGGTCGCGAAGATGACGCGTCGCGTCTACCGCACGGATGGCCGAGTCGAGTGTCGGGAAGATGAGACCGTCCTCGATGGAGAGATGACTCGCGTGCTCTTGCTCCCCCCACACCCACTGGGTGAGCGCCGAATCGTCGATACCCACACCCACCGCCGGCTTCATCCATGATCGGAAGGCGCCGGCCAGGCTCGTCCCCGGTACCACGAACCGATCCAGCCCGTCGCGCGCCAGCGTCAGGTCGACGTCGGCCTCCGACGCCAATCCGCCGACGTGCAGCGGAGACTGGGCCACCAGCCAACCTCGTACGGTCAGTCGCTCGACGACGTCACGCATCGACACCCCCCGGCTTCGGCCCCTTTCGCTGGCGAATGGCCTGCAGGACGAACGTCTGGAGCGCTTCGACCCACAGTTCGCTCTTGAGCGGCTGCACGGACTCTGCGTCCAACGAGAGGCTCGTCAGGCGCGCATCGTCAAGTCCCAGCGACGACCAGATCGCGTCGCGTTCGCCGATCAAGCGCTGGAGGGTCGAGAGGAGTGCTTCCCAATTCTTGGCTCGCGCAAGCGTATTGGCAATCGCATCGCACCAAGCCTTCAGCACCTCGCGTGCAGCATTCTCGTTGTCCGCGCGCGTGGCATGCGCAAGCACCGTTCGCAGCGCACCGAGCTGCGCGCTGCCTGGTTGCTCGTGTGTGAAGGGCAAGATCGCCGCCGCGATGCCGAGCGGCGGCGCCTTTCCTCTCGCCCGGCCCGCGGCAGACCCTGACGGCACCACAGCGCGGGCCGCTCGATCGATGGCGTCACGCCATGCACGTCGTTCGAGCGCGCGAGAAAGAGCCGTTGGCGCCACTCGCGGTCGCGAGCGCCCCTCTGGGGTGTCGCTCTCGCTTTCCGGCGCAGCGCTTCGCGCCAGTCCCTCCACCTTCGAGGTGAGCATAGGGTCGTTGAAGCGTACTTGACCGAACCCTTCGCCCCGCCGCGCCCCAAGCCCCGAGGCCATGACTCGCGAAAGCCGGTCCGACAGTGTGGTGCGCGTCGCTGCATCGAGGGGCGTTCCGTCCTTGGCGCGCACCGAATACGCCGCGACGCTCCCCGCCGAAATCCCAAGGAGACTCGCGCGTGGCAGCCCCCAGGCCGTCGCCCACGACTCGCGACGCGCCGGCCCCAGCATCGCGTCGCGCCCGTTCGGGTTGCGTTCTGCCGAACGAGGATGAAGTCTCGCGTCCAATGCGTCCTCCAACGCAGCGCGGAGCGCAAGCTCCGAACTGGCGGGAGCGAGCGTATCGTCGTCGAGCAGCAGGTCGCTCACCAGCCAGACGTACAGCTCGTCGTCATCACGCGCGACTGCGCTCAATTCGGAATTGGCAGCATCGACCCGCGTCGCGTTGACCGTGACCGCGCCGTATTCATCCCAGGCGCGTCCAACGCGAATCTGACCATCGATGAACCCTTTGAAGTCGACCTCGTCAGCCATCAGCGATGCGCGGATTCGCAACTGCGCGCGAAGCCGCGTGCCGGGATGCAGCCATTCGTATGTATAGACGCCGCCAACGTCGGCGGTGGGGCGCTGGGCTACCTCGTCGATGACGCTATGCGTGGTGGTACCGATCAGTGGCCGTTGCCACGGGAGAGGGATTCCAGCGTTCCAGCGGCCCACGAACGCACGCGACGGAGCCTCCATCGGTCGTCCGTCGTCGTCATCCTTCTCGAGAAGCCGGTTGCGCAGGCCAGGATAGGCGTCGGGATCCTTCTTGTCCTGCACGAGCGAACGCGGGATGGGACGACCGGCAGTTCCGCCGACGTCCACCGTGGCGTTCGTGACGATGACGTCCCCCCTGCGCGCCGCCGCATCGGTGTCGAGTCCATCAACGGCACGGCGCAACCGCTGCAGGATGGCCGGGAGCAGCAGGCTACCGGGGATATATGGAAGGCACTGGACGATGTTGCCCGCCGCGCGATCCGCGATGACGAGCGGGGTTGTCGCGTCGAGCGTCAGGTCGTAACTGATCCACGCGTCGCCGCTCGATTGCGCCCGGTTGGCACTGGGCTCGAGAACGAACTGCGCACTCGTCTCGCGGATCTTCGGCGGTGGACCCTTGAGGACCGCGATGTCGCCCGGCCGCGCCGCCTCCAGCAGCTCGAGATCGCAACGTCCGGCGCCGCGGCGACGCTTTCCCCCGATGGCCTCCACCCACGTCGCGCCTGCACGGAGCAGCGCCATGGCCGCTGCGGCTTCGCCATCATCCAGTTCGACGAACTCGACGTCACCAACGAGTATAGCGCCCGCCCGCGTCATCTCGATGAACCGAAGCTGCTGGTCCATGGCGCGCCCGGTCCGTTCGTCGATCTCCACCCCCGGCACAACGTGCGTGAGCGTCTCTCTCACCGCGGGCGACGCCACGAGCGCCTGGCGGAACGCATCGTCGAAGCGCGCAGCGCCGATTCGGATGCGTTTCGCGCTGGGCCGCCCGCCCATCCTGCCATGCACGCGCCGGCCAAAGAGCGTCGCCAACCATACCTGCCACGGCGCCCCGTCATTTCCCTCGTCGAGACCCCGGGCAACCACCTCACACGCCTCGCGCCAGACGCCGGTGATGCTCTTTCCCGGCACATACGGCAGGTCGTCCTGCGCGTGACGCAGGACCAGGCGATCCACAGCCTTCGGGCGACCGAAGCCGCTGCCAATGTGCCAGTCGCTGTGAAAGCGAAGCTGATACCGCAGTGACTTGGCGCTCACGGCGCAGCCTCGAACGCCATGGCCGCGGAACTCGAAGCCGAGTCGCTGGAGAGGAACTCTACGGCATCGATGGCATCGAGTGCTCCCGTTCGCCGAATCGATTGTGACGTTCCCGCTGTCACCGCCTCGATAGTCGGTTCCTCCCAATACAGCGGATGCCGATCGTCGGCAGCGTGGCTGTCCCCGAGGTCGGCGACCCCCGAGACGCCATGTCGCGCTTTCAAGATGCTGAAGCGCTCGCTGGCGTCGGCGACCCCTCGAAACATGGCCTCGCGCAACTGCTGGACCTGCGCCGAGGGGAGGGCCGCCTGTCCCGTCGCGAGGCGCCCTGTTTCGATGAGATTGACACGACGGCGAAGCTGCTCGACATCGTGACGGTCTGCCCACAAGCGCTGTTCTTCATTCAGCGTCGTGATCAGGGCCGCTGAATGCACGACGTACGGCTTTGCGGTGAGCAGCGTTTCGCCGGTGTGCAGACGCTTCCTGATCGCGTCGAGCTCGGAAATGCTCGAGTCATAGAGTATGTGGAAATCAAGCGACGACGCTGGGATGCCGAGGTAATGCTTGGCACTCTTCGCAGACTTGGTCAGCCCGCTGGCCAAGTCGTGAGCCGAAGCGAATGGAAAGTGCGGCTTGACGATCGCGATGCCCGCAGATGCGGTAATTCTTTGCGACGTACCATTGGTGTGCTTCTTCACTACCTCTTGAATGCAAAGCCGCGCTGCGGCGTCCTCGCTTGCCTCATGGGCGTCCGAGGCAAAGCCCTCGAACCAACGCAGGTAGCTGATCGCGAAGTCGAGGGCTCGTTCTCCATCGCAGAGCACGGTAAGATCATCGCCGCCGAGCACCAGGGGGAGGATCATCCGATTGTCCGGGTTGCCCCATGTCTCTCGCACGGCCCGTTCGAAGGCCCAGTGCGTGCAGCGATCGACGGCGTCGGAGAAGTCGCGTGGTTGATCGAGCGTGCGAAAGATTTCACCGAGTGAGTTGCCGTCGGCGTGGACAACAGCAACCCATGCAGCACGCTCGACTGCGTCGCCATCCGTCTCGACGTGTTCGCGGTCGCCATCGTCCTGCGGGGGGGCGTCATCCTCTGCGTCGTCGTAGTCGTTGTCGACCTGCGTCGACGCTAGCCACGGAACGATCCTGGTGGCGAGCGCCTCTTCGTCAACACCGATACTCGCGGCCAGCCGCCTGTAGGCGCCCCCAAGCACCGCTTCGAGCTTGGCGGCGGAAGCCGCGGACCGAGGCTGGGGACCTCCACCCACGGGGACGATTCGTGCCGCCGGCATCCCACTCGAACTGCACCGTTCCACCAAAGGCAGTTGCAGAAAGCGGTGTTCAGGGCCGGGCCGACGCGCGCGCGCATCCTGAAACTCGCGATGCACCGCGCGTGACGAGTTGGAGATGCCGTTCGGTGCGTCGGCGTCGAACTCGCGGATCACCCCGGCCACGTCCAGCCCCGGCGCCTCGCGAAGTGCCGCGAGGGTCACGTCGCGCACGATGTCGCGGGCCGCGCCTCTGTCATCGATGTGCAACAGGATCTTGCCGGCGGCGACGATCAAGGTCTTCACGTCGTAGCCGTGCGCTTCCGCGCGCTCGATGGCGTCGTGCCCCCATACGCGCCCCACGCGCTCGATTAGGTCGGACGACCCGACGTTCTCGCGGCGCTTGTCGGTGGCGAAGATATAGCGCTGGTTTCCCGAGGACTCGATGAGCACCATGTAGCGCTTCATTCCGCGACCGTCGCGTCGAGGTCCGGTTCCTCGGGCAGCGTCACGCGGAAGACGTAGTACTCGTCGCCGCTCGGTGCGGTGAGGTGCGCTTCGCCGTGCAGGTTGGCTGTCCCCGAAGCGTCTGTACGACCCTCCCAACTGGTGCGCGTCGCGTCGTCCGCGGTCGCGAGCCTGAGCAGCGTGACCTTGGCGTCGGCAACCGGGGCGGGAGGATCGTTGCCCAGCGCCAGCGTTGCGGCGATTACTCCTCGCGCTACATATACCTTGAGCCGGTAGCCGCTCGAGTCCAGCAGTTCCACCGGTGCCGCGACGCTGGTCGAACTCGAGGCGAGCGCCAGCGTTTCCGGAACGAAGGGCGCACTCCTCGGCCGGAACTCCAGAACGACAGCCTCGTCCTCCGTATGGATCACGCCTGCGTGCTGAAGCGCGGCGCCGATTTCGAGCACGTACCGGGAGACGCGGCGATCGTTCGTCATCGCTTCTATCAGGGCGCGAAGGCGAACGCCGTCCAGCCCCCCGAACCAGTAGTCGACGACGTCGGCGACGAGCTGTTCGTCATTCAGGTCGTGCCGCCTGCGGTGTTGCCGCGCCACGTGTTCAAGCGCCGCCGACACATTGAACGGTGCTTCAGGATCGTTATGAGTCATAGTCTTCATTCTCCTAGCGATACATCGCCTCATTGATGAGCGCCTCGACGTACCGCGGCCAAAGTTTCTGCCGCTCGTCCAGAGAGAGCCCAAGAGCGTCACCTTTAGTGGTGAGACAATCGCGAATGAAATCGATCGCAGCCTTGCGGGCACGTCTGCCACTCTGTCGTTCGCGCCCCCAGTCGTTGCAGATCTCTTCGAGTCCCCGACCAGCGCGTGCAAGGCCATGGTAGAGCGCAGCACGGAACCGGTTGACGTCGGGAGGCGCCGTTGGCGGGGGCGACGTCGTGGCCAACGCAGAGAGGCAGTCCATCTCCGCTACGCGCGCAAGGCCGGCCAGCTCCAGTAGCCTCTCGGTGAATCGAGAGTCTCCCTCTTCGGAGGTGGGAAAGTCGTCAGGATCCACCTCCGGATCGATGGGCTCCCGCTCCCGGCGCCGTAAAGTGTCCTTCACGCGCCATTCGGCGCGCTGAAGTGCGAGCGCCTGGTATGACCGGACTGCCGACGGCGGTTGAGCAAAAAGCTTCGTCTTGAGTACGATGTCGATCGCCACAGTTTGCACCACGTCCTTGGCCCCTTCGTCTTCTTCACCGAGGCGCGCGTAGACGTAACGAGCAATGAGACCAGGCCCCTCCTCCGTACCGATCAGATGGAGCCATAGTCGGTCGCGCGCGACATGGTACTCAGGTGCACATTCGTTCCCATGCTCTGCCCACTCATGGTACGCCGCCTCGAAGATCTCCCTATGGAGGTCCCTATCGTGCGCACTAGTGCGTGCTTGCATCCGAGGCATGCTCACCATCGCATGAGGAATGGACGGTAGTGACTTGTGCCACCGACGTGACCGGCGATCGCGAGCGCCTGAAGTCGCATCACTTCCTCGACCCGCTGGTACAGGCCACGGTACGGCACCAGTGCGACGAGCTGTCGCGAGATCGCGCTTCCAAGCAGGCGGCGGGTATCGTGCGTCCGCAGACCATTGGCGTCAATCCCCAAGCGCCGCTTCCGGCCAAAGAGCGCGAGCACCACCTTGTCGACGAGGGGGCGAAACTCCTCCATCAGGTCGAACGCAAGCGTGGGAATGCCACGTTGCGGCGCGTGAAGGAAGCTGACCTGCGGTTCCAACCCCGCCTGGCGGATCACGAGGTACACGCGCGACTGGAGTATGGCATAGCCATAGTTCAGGAGCGAGTTCACCAGGTCGCGCGCCCCGTGGTGCTCGCGACCCGGGAAGGGGACCCGGTCGCCAAGCGCACGGCGAAACAGATCCCAGTATGCAGCTGCGGCGCGCCCTTCGATGCCCATCACGCGCGCTCGAGCGGCCTCCAGGCTGCCGGCCGAAGGGAGGCGCTTCAGCTCCGACAGGCGTGCACGGACGTCGTCGGCATACGACGCTGTGGCGCACGCAAAGTCCTCAAATGCCCGGGCGCGGTATTTCCCTGCATATTTCATCAGCGCTGCCTGGTTGTGCATCTTGCCAGAGACGAATGCGTGGGCCAGAGGCATGGCCGAATCCTCATGGCTCGAGGCCCGGAGTTGCATGACGCCGAGTCCCGCATCGCACCCTCCCAGGTGGGTGATGCTGAGCACGGGCTCGTTCTGCATCCCCACGACCAGAAGCGGCACGCCTTGCTGCGCGCAGGTGATGGCGGCGTCGGTAGAAAGCGAGATCCCGTGCGTGGCAAGCGACACGGTGCGCACATCGGCCAGCCGAGCGCGGAGTACGATCTTGCGTGCTCGCCGTATCACCAGCGCGTCGCCCTGCTTGCCGAGAAAGCTCCCGGGTTCGCTGATGAGCAGGTGCATGCCGGGAGCGCGACTCGCCAGGGTCTGCGACTTTCTTCGGCGCACGACGGCGGCGACCGATCGCCTTGGTGGTTGCGCGGCCGCGCCAGGGCGCACCAGTGGCACGCCATCGTCGGGCACCATGCCGCGCGAAATCGCGCCGGCAAGTCGACGTCGCTCGGCAGCGCTTCGGTCGATCGGGAAGGAAAGACCTTGCGCCGCTGCCGCTGCCTCGGCGAGGCTGCGCAGGCGCCCGGAGCCGCGCCCTGCCCTCAGGAGCACGGCGGCGGCGTTCAACGCGACGCGGTCGAGCGGTGCAACACCGTCCCGCCCCAGCACCCTGCCGTAATAGCGGCGCCAGCCATCGGTAATCCTGTTGAACGCGGTGGCCCATTCGGCGACCGGCATTCGGTGTGATGCCGCCACCAACGCATCGAGCGTGCGCGATGCGCGGTCGAGGCGTTGTGGGTCGATGGCCACGGTGCGTCCCGTGAAGCGAAGTCCGAGCCATGTGAAGCCGTCGGCGAGCGAGTACACTGCCGAGTCGGCGTTCAGCCGCAGGCCGAGCCGACCGTCGAGGTATCCGCGCGCGGCGTCGAGCTCGGCGCTGGCCTCATCGCGACGCGCGGCGACCATGAGGAAGTCGTCGGCGTAGCGGACGAGCCGCGCCTTGCGCGCGAGCATCGCCTGGTCGAAGCTGTCGAGGTAGAGGTTCGCCAAAAGCGGGGAGAGCACCGCCCCCTGAGAGATACCGCTCTCCGTGTCGTGCCATTCGCCGTCGGATCCGATGGCGCCCATGCGATACCAGAGCTCGACCAGGTGCACGACGTCTGGATCCTGGACGATGGCGGCGAGACGGGCGAGCAGGCGATCGAGTACTATGGACGGAAAGCAGTCATGGATGTCTGCGATCGCGACCCACGGAGCATCGCCGGCTCGCAGGAGTTCTCTGACCCGAGCGATGGCGGCTGCGGGACCGCGGCCCGGGCGATAGCCGAAGGAGACAGGCTTGAACGTTCGGTCGAGGCGAGGTTCGATGACCAGTCGGACGGCTTGCTGGGCGATCTTGTCTCGGACGGTCAGGAGTCGTAGAGTACGTCGCGCGCCGTTGCCGTCGTGTTTCCGGACGGTGATTTCGCGGAGGGGATCTGGTACGTATTGCCCGGCACGCAGCTCCTCGCGCAGGCCCTCCAGCGCCTGTTCGGCGCGCTGCGCGAATGTGTCGACCGACATGTCGTCGACGCCTCCGGCGGCGTTCTTCGACCGCACGTGCGTCCACGCCAGTTGCAGGTTCGCAGGGTCGGTGATGGCTTCCATGAGGGTCGTCATACCGTGCAGACGTCTCTCTGCCGTCTTCGTGCGACACCTTCGCGGCACGGCAGGTTTGCGAGCGCGGGGGCAAACGAGCGTAACATGCTGCGGAATCGGGGTTTGGGTGCCTTGACGGCGTGGTGCGCGTCACCGGTAGCTGGCTGAAGCGGCTCGAAGATCCCGTTTTAGGCCAGATGCCATGAGAGATTCGCGAGGAACCGCTTCCTGGGAGTCCGTGCTGCGCGGCCGATCGTATTGTTCACCATCAGCTTGCGGGGCGAGCATCACCGATCTCGATCGAGCGGTATTCGCAATCAGCGGCGAACCTCGCGGCGGCGTCTCGACTTGCGAACTGTCAGTGCATTGGCGGGTAATGACTTGGCATGCGGGCGATGCAGACTTCGTCAATTATGTGGCGCCGTTGTGAGCGGATTTGCGAACTCGCGTTGTGGACACCAGACAAGGAGGTGCCGGCCCGTGAGTTGCGACCTTGTTGGGCGTGTATTGCCGAGTTGTTCCGGCATGGTAAATTGTTAATTCAGTAGGCCCTACCGACGTCGATGCCCCGTTGAGGGGATTGAAACCTGATTCGCACTCGCGAGGGGTTGCTCGGGAAGCCTACCGACGTCGATGCCCCGTTGAGGGGATTGAAACCGCAATCACTTGCAGTCTCAAATCGGCTTGGGGCGCCTACCGACGTCGATGCCCCGTTGAGGGGATTGAAACGCAAACATCACCCGCGGGAACACGACCTGCATGCCTACCGACGTCGATGCCCCGTTGAGGGGATTGAAACGACGCTGTTTGCCGTCGCGTTCCGATCCCAGGGCTCCTACCGACGTCGATGCCCCGTTGAGGGGATTGAAACCCGGCGGTGGTATATATATCGAGCCCCTCTTGCCCCTACCGACGTCGATGCCCCGTTGAGGGGATTGAAACAAGTGGTGAACTTGTTCGGGTTCATCCGCTTCTCCGCCTACCGACGTCGATGCCCCGTTGAGGGGATTGAAACAGCCCATTGTTACACGAGAATGTCACGGCCTGGCTCCTACCGACGTCGATGCCCCGTTGAGGGGATTGAAACCTTACGCCAGTTGCGACATTCCGGTGGATCACGGTCCTACCGACGTCGATGCCCCGTTGAGGGGATTGAAACAGCGGTAGCGCTGGGTCTCCAGGTTTGACGTCGGTCCTACCGACGTCGATGCCCCGTTGAGGGGATTGAAACATGGAGTTTTGAACTGCACTTCACTCGTGTGAAGCCTACCGACGTCGATGCCCCGTTGAGGGGATTGAAACTGAATTTTGGCGTCGTAGTCCAGATCGTTGATCCTACCGACGTCGATGCCCCGTTGAGGGGATTGAAACTGGCTGGTGATCGGATCAAGGCATCCGTACCGTATCCCACCGACGTCGCTGCCCTCCCGACGCGATCGAAACACGCGTGCTCGAAGCTTCTACCAATGGCAACTTCGCCATTGACGGCGCTTTCCCGTTCGGGAGGACCGCTGCCAGATCGCAAAGCGGCGATACCTCCCAACCGTCTCGCGTGTCGACTACCAATCCGAGTCAGCAGGAACACCGCTCTGGACGGCGACCGCGAAGTGGCTATGTTCGACCCACCCCCTCGCTGTGATTCGAGGAGAGGGGTCGCCAGTCCCTGCAGCAAGTCTGGTTCGTTGCGTTGGTCGCATTCCGCGTGCGCTGGTAACCCATCGATCGCCAAGTGCAGAGGCCGCACGTGACCGCCACACCGCGCGACCTGGTCTTCCCCATACGCCGCATCGCGCGCCTCGCGCCGGTTGCGAATGCGCTCCCCGCGCTCCAGGCGGCGTCAGATGGCTCCGAGGAGCGGAGCGAGTTCCTGACGGCAGAGGGTGTGGGCATCCTCCTGCTGCTCGGTACGGACGGCATCTTGCGCGTGCACCTGCACCGGGATGATCCGGCACATTCTCCGGTACAGGGCGCTGAGATTCGCATCGCGACCGCTGCTGACGGAACGAGTGATTCGTCGCCGGCGATCACCGATGACAAGGGCGACGCAGCACTCGGTTCGGTCGAGCAGTTCCCGCGTCCTACACCGACGAAGCCCTATCAGCTGTTCCTGCGGCTCCCCCTCGCCGGCGGTTGAGCCTCTGCACGCCGGCGCGCGACGAGAGCGGCTACAATCGCAAGGACCAACACGTCAAAGCCACCATGCCGCGTGAAACGCATCTCTTCGCCTGCAGACTACGGCGCGTGCTCACTATCTCAGCGCTGGGAATCGATGACCGCCATCCCAGCGTCGTGGATCGCTACGCCGTCGACCTGCAGCAGCGCAAACGCGATTTCCTCAGCGCACTCCTGGCAGCTGGCGGTGACACCGCGACATACGACGTGCGCGTGATCGGCGCGCCCGACCCGGCCAATCCGTCGGCCGGAGAGGTTGCGCTGGCGCTGCTCATCCGACTCGATGGCACGAGCGCAGCCCAGAGCGAAGGCCATGCGCGGGAATGCCTGAGGCTTCTCCAAGCGACCTTCCCCGAGGGCGAGTGGGAACTCGTCGGCGCCACGGAGGCGCTCGCCATCGCGCGTCCCTTCGAGCCCAACGACATCGTGCGAATCGGACGCCGGGTCGAACTCGTCTCACCCGACAGCCTCCGCCATCCTCGCACCCGTCCACCGGTCACGGGATTCGAAGACGATGCTCGGCGCGACTCGACGCACGCACGGCGCGCTTCGGATCGCATCGCACAGGTCATGCCGTTCCTTGCCGATGCCGATGCGCTCGCCAACATCTGTCGCGTGCTCCTCCTCGAGCAGACGCCGCTCGCGTTGAGCCTTCGCTTCCGGGCGACGACCGCAACCGCAGAGGAACTGTCGCTCGCAGAAACGCAGGTCGTCACCTGCGAACGGATGATGCAGATCGACCCCGGCGACACGTCTCGCGACCCCGAGAATCAGCATCCCGTGCTGCGGCATCTCCTCGGCGTCCTGTTGGAGCAGCAGACACGACGGCTTCTGGGCCTGCGGGCAGGCGTATGCCTGGTGCAGATCGAGATCGCGTCGCCATCGGAGGTGCCGGCGCTCGCACTTGCGGCCATCGCCACGGCGCTTTCGACGCCGGAAGGGAGTGAAGTGTCAGATGCCGCCGGCTCACGCGGATCGGGCTTGCTGTCGGGTGGCTACGACATTGCGCGCGCCACCGACTTGCGCGAAGCGGCGGTTGCGTTCCAGACGGCCGATATCGCCCTGCCGCAGGAGTCCACGCAGCCTGGCATCGACATGGGCAGGCTGCGCCACCTGATCGAAGTTGTCGATGCCGCCAAGTTGTTCCTGCTTCCGCCGCCGCCATCCACTCGACGCCTCGCTGGCGTGGAGTCGAAGACATGGCGCACCGTTCCAGCTCCGGCACACCCGTGGGATGACGGCACCCCGCTGGGAGTGAGCGAGGAGTACGGCGTCACCAGGCCGGTGCTGTTAGGGTGGCCCGACCGCCTCCGTCACCTGTACGTCGTGGGCCAGACCGGAACGGGCAAGAGCACCCTCCTTCTCTCACGGATCCTCGCCGACATCGCAGCAGGCGCCGGCGTGTGCGTGATGGACCCGCATGGCGACCTATATCGGGACATCCTCCACCGCATACCCGCGGAGCGAGCGGACGATGTGGTGCTCATCGATCCCACCGACACGGAATATCCGGTCGCGATCAACCCACTGGATTGTGCAACGCCCGAGGAGCGGTACTTCGTGGCGGAATTGCTGCTCGACAGCATGTTGCGCTACCTGGCGGACGACTTCGGAAAGGAGGGGATGACCTGGGCTGGTCCCCTGTTTCAGCAGCATGTCAAGATGAACCTCCTGCTCGTGATGTCGGATCCGGAGCGCAAGGTCGGCTCGTTGCTCGACTTCTACGAGATCTTCCAGCACAAGAACTACTGGCAGCGCTGGGTCCCGCGATCGACGCGCGACACACTGCTCATGACGTGGATCGGACAGGTCTTGCCGGCGTACGACTACACCAAGGTCGCAAGCGAAGGCACCTCGATGGGGACATACATCAGTTCCAAGTTCGAGCGCCTGCTCTTCAATCCGATATTGCGCAACATTTTTGGCCAGCGCCGCAGGACGGTCAATTTCGAGCACCTGATCGCGGAGCGAAAGATCGTGCTGGTGAACCTCGCCAAGGGCGAGCTTGGAGAGGGCAACAGCCGGTTCGTTGGCATGGTCTTGCTGGGGATGCTTCAGGCGGCGGTGTTGGCGCGCGCGCGTCTCGCCCAGCGTGATCGAAGCGCGTTCTACCTCTATGTCGACGAGTTCCACAGCGTGGCGACATCGAGCTTCGTGACGCTCCTCAGCGAGGGGCGCAAGTTCGGGATCGGTCTCACCCTGGCCAACCAGTTCCTGTCACAGATCAAGGACGAGCGCATTATCGACGCGGTCTTCGGCAATGTCGGAACTATGGTGGCATTCCGGCTCGGCCCCAAGGACGCCGAATCTATAGAACGGCGGATGATCCCCTCGTTCAATCGCCATGACCTCGTCCAGCTCCCCAACTGGCACGCGTGCGTCTCCCTGATGTACAAGAACACGATGCTGGCTCCCTTTTCCGTTCGCACGACGGCGATTGCGAGCGTCACCTCGACAGACACCGCCAGTCGAATCATCGCACAATCGCGCGCGCGCTATGCGCGCCCACGCGAGGAGGCGCAGGGTGATGTCTCAGCAGAGATCATGGCCTACCACCTCGAAGCGCAACTCCGTCAGGCATTGTCACCGGGAGCCGGGTAACACGACGCGGCGCACTAGTGGCTCTGTAGCACTTCTCCTCCATCTTGCCTCCCGTACCTGCAGCAGATGTAGCTCGAAGCCCCGCAAGGCGAGCCGTTCCTGCAGCAAATGCCATGTGATCAACATCTGCCCCGTTCCGGAGGTGACGTTGGCGTAGAACTCCACATTCGGATGATCCTCCTCGGCAAGAACCTGGTCCACGACCCGCGCGAAGGCGGGGAGCAGGGACTCGAGATCGGTGGGGTCGAGCACATCGTCCAACCCATGCGGCACAATTCTGGTTGCTGACTCCTCACCCGAGAGTATGGCGTCGAGGTTGGTGTACTTGTCTCGATAGTCGTTGTCCTTCGGCGCCACGGTGTACAGGCAATGGACAACGCTCGGCGACAGCTCGCGGCAGAGCGTGAGCAATGGTCCGTCGTCGGTTCCGATAGGAACCCCGCTGCGGTCCTTCATCGTCCCGATTGGATCGGATTTTCCGATGGCGGAGAAGAGGACCCGGCGCGCCTCACCAGGACGGGACTCCGTCATCCAGTATCGCCTGGTGGCCTCGGGTGCGAGAGCCGTCGCGTCGAGTGCGCGGACCGCCTCGCGCATGTCGTCGGTGAGGCCGAGATCACGAACGACGTCGGCGAGCGACTCGACCCAGCGGAGTGTGAGCCCCAGGTCGGACGCCAGCTGGCGGTGCTCCGCGCCGTCGTTCGCCGCCGGAAGGTAAATGCATCTCAACCCCTTGTCGGCGGCGCCTCGCAGCTTGGTGGCGATTTCGCCCACCGAGTAGATCGTGCCATCGTGACCGATGCGCCCCGTGAACCCCGCATCGACCGGCACGCACCAGTTGGTGTAGCTCGACAGTGTGGCGATCGCCGCGCCGAGTCCCAGCGATTCGCCGTCGACAGGGTATCGCAAACCGTCGAAGTCGCCGCGCACGCGGCAATTATTGACGATCACGTGGCGCGTGAGGGTGGCGGCGCCGAAAGCCCCGAGCAGGGCATTGCCTGCCGCCATGGCCCCATGGCGAAAGGCGGCGATGGCGTCCGTTGCGGTGTACTGCCTGGGACAGAGTTCGAATCCGCCCCCCCACCAGGTGGTGGTCACGCGCAACGGCAACACTACACCGACGTCCTGCAGTTGTTGTGAGCCAGCGGTGAGGATGAACGCCTTCCCGGCCTCCGGTTGCACCGTCACCGGGAGCAGCTGTCCGAGCAGCGTGGAGAGCGTCGCCAACCCGCTGTCACTGGCGAGTCGCAGCGCGAGGGTCAGTTCCGCGGGTGACCACGCGCGCCGTTCATGGAGTTCCCATTCCAGCGTGTTCATCACCAGGTGCGTCGCTTGGTGACCGCCGGCCATCATCGCGTCGATCGACCTGCGAACCGCGGCCACCAGGGCACCGGCGCGAATCGACGTTTGGATTGCGGGGAGGACATCGAGGTTCCAGAGCGGCATCGGCGGCATCATGCGTTCCCGAGCGGTCGGCGTGGGCGAGAGGGAGATGACACGCCGCTGCTGGTGAGCGGCGGCGAAATATGCACCGCCCCCCCCTTTCTGCGAGAGGCGCGCGTCCCGGAGCAGCCTATGGCGACATTGCGCGCGATCGGAATCACATGAATGATTACCGGATGCAATCCTTCGTCTTTACCTCGGGAACGTCGGTCTTCGGCAACCTGGCGAAGCGCGGCATCGAGCCGCAGGCGTTCGCGATCACCGGACAGCTCATCGAGACGCTAGGCTCCGCTGCCAACGAACTGTCGGCGGAGATCGGGACACTTGCCGCCAGTAGAGCCGGTGGCGAGGACCGGCTGATTCTCCTCGCAACAGACACCGAGGCAGGCACGGCTGCCGCGCAGCTCGTCAGACGTATCGCCGAGCTGCGTTTCGGGGTGACTGCAGAGGTCAAGGTGATTCCGCGGCTGACCCTCGATGATGCCGACGCCTTTCGCACCGAGGGATTGCTTTCCCTCGTGGAAGAGCTCGACGCGGTGGTCGCGCATGAGCGCGAACGAGGTTCTTCCATCTCCATCAGCGTCGGAGCAGGGATCAACCCGGTCATCCCGTATGTCTCGATCTATGCGATGCTGCGGCGCGTTCCGCTGACCTACCGGTTTCAGATGACCGGCACGCTGGTCACGCTCCCCCCACTCCCGATCGGTTTCGATCATGACGCGCTTCGCGTGGCCGGCCGCCTGCTGGCGAATCTCGAGCGCGATGCGATTATCGGCCGGCACGAATTGGTGAACCAGCTGGGCGTCGACATGGGGGGCATCGCAGGGCTGTTCGAGATGGTCGATGCCGACAGCTATACGTTGTCAGCCTTTGGGCTAATGCTGCTCGGCGACCTTCGCGCGACGGCCGGGATGCAGGTCATGCTCTCTCCCGCCGCATCGCGAACGCTGGGCGAGGCAGGCGCGAACATACGCGATCAGTTCGAGCATATGTTGTCGCGTGTGCGCAATCCGATGTGGCGCGCCATCAAGCGGCACTCCTACCCGACAGACCTCGAGGTCTACAAACCGGGGCGCACGAGCTGTCGCCTCGCGGGGTGGACGAATGCGATCCAGCAGCGGTTCTATGCGGCGGAACTGTTTCAGCACGATGAGTACGAGCGATCCCTGGGGTCAAAGTCGATCAGGGACTACGATGAGCACGTGTTCGCGCCGTGGGCGCCGGCAGAGGCGAACGATACTCCGCTCGATATCCTGTCAGACGACGAGCGAATGCACGACCGCATTCTCGCGGAGGCCGCACGAGTCGAGGCGGAGGCGTGTGAACTGGCTCGCCGCGCCGAGGCTGATGTGTCGACTGCATTGGAGGCGGCAGCGGCCGCAGAGTCACGCCTGATTGAAGCACGGACACAGTGGAGCGAGCGGGAGGACGAGCTGAACGCGAGGGTCGAGTCCTACCGGGCGATGGCGCAGGATGTTCCACGCAAGGACGCGACGTTGTTGGAACGATTGCGGTGGGCACTACTGCGCCGCTGAGTACTACCGAGTGGTGAGCGCCTACGTTTCTTCCGGGACCATCGTGCTCTTCGACCGGATGAGCGCGCCGACAAGCGACCGCGCCTGCGCTGGAGTCGAAAGCTGACTGAATGTCCAGAGGTCGGTATCGGCGGCGACCTGCTCCTGCGGCTGGCGCAGCAAGACGAGCAGAGGAATGGCAAACCGCCCGAGGCCGCGGGTGGTGCGTCCGCGGTGGAACTTGAAGTGTTCGTTGAGCGAGGTCGCGTTCGGGTTCTTGCCCATCCAGGCCTTGCATTCAACGGACACGAACACGCCGCCAAAGCGAGCTACGACGTCGATTTCATCGCGGACGTCGTTGTTACGCGCAAACTGCCATTCGACGGCGACCACCACCTCGTCAGCGCCAGCGTGCTGTAGCAGCCGCCACGCTACCGCCTCCTCGAAGAGGCGACTGACCCTCTTGTCGTCGTCTGCTCGAGGCCACCCTCGCCAGTGCGCCGGTGCCTCATCATCGCCCATCCAGCGGCTGCGCGCGTAGTCAGGGTTCCACCTCAGATCGGGCGTCTCGAATGCCTTCGCGAGCCTGGCGTAGCGGTCTGCGTGCTCCCTCATTTCGACACCGTTCCAGAGTCGCCCGCCGCCCGCCGGACGCAACGGGCCGCCACAGCACCTGGCCTGCACGGCGATTGGCGGGCCCTCGAGCCTGATCGATTCCCCGGTGACGAGGCTCTCGGCATGGCCCTGGTGTGCCACCAGCGACCAGAGCTCCGCGCCCGGAACGCGTGAGAGTGCCAGCGCCTGCTCCTTCGTGCCCGGGGTGACGTCGATTCGGCCGCCGCCGCCATCTGCCCATGCGTTGCTGATCGAGTGGCCGATCCCGGAGCCGCTGATGTTCGTTGGTGCCCAATGCACGCGCGACACGGGGATGTTCGTCAACTCCTTCAGGAATCGGTCACGGGCGGCGCGCACGCGCTCTCCGGTTGGGCTCGCGTCGAAACCGATCCAGGCGTCGATTGGCCGGTGCGTGCAAAGACTCACGAGCGTCGTGCTCGGATCGGCGCCGAGGAAGAGGAGGAGCCGGGGGGTCGCATCGCCTCCCTTTCCTGAGGAGTCGGCTGCGGCGACAGCGGGTGTCGAGTCGTTTTCGGGCTGGAGAGTCGCCGCGGCAGGACGCAGCAACGCCCTCAAGGTCGTGAGCTGCTGCTCCCTCCAATCCGGTCGCTGATCGCTCCTCACGTCGATGCACCGGACTCGGCGCGACTCCGTGAGCCGGTTCGAGAGGTCGCGCCAGTCGCACACAACGTGGTGTGCCACCATGAGACCGCCGAGGCTATCTCCCTCTGACAGCAGGGCACGCTCGGCCTTCGCGGCGGCGCCACGCTCGCGGTTTGGGACTTCTCGACGCACGGAGATGGTGATGAGTTGGCCGAACGATTCGCGTGCGGCATCGAATCGTACTGCTCCCCCACTCGCCAGCTGCATCTCGAGGTTCCACACGGTGCGGGGATCGCACCACTCGTCGGCGGCGAGGTGGTCACGCTCGACGATACGGGCGATGTCCTCGTTCGGCCGCTCGAACCCCTGATAGGCATAGTCCTTACACCCACCCCAGAGGTCGAGCAGCGTCCGGACTCCCAGGTCGGCGAGTGCGATGCGATGCGTGGTCTCGCGCGGCTCGAACACCTGGACGCGACAGTATCCGCCAATCGGGTTCGGGCTCAGGAAGCGTGTCCCGGCGGGCATGGCCGCCGCGATGGTCACGATGAAGGAGCGCATTCCGGCCGCGACGTTGCTGACGGGCGGCGATTGCCCGGTTCGATCGGAACCGAGTGCGGTCTGCACGACGTCGCGGAGTTCACGCAGTCCCGCGGGCAGCGGCACGTGATCTACCTCCGTGCACACCTCCCGTGTGATCCACTGCCCCAGGCGCGCCGAGGCACCGGATGACTTCGCCCAGTGCGTCTCCAGAAGTATCACGCGGTCGATGGCGTTCGGCTGGTACGCCAGCCACGCCTTCAGGGCTACGGCGTTAGCGGCGGGGCTCTTCCCGACCATCGTGACATATGTCGCCCCCATTAGCCCGTCCTCCCGTCCCGGCGCGTCCAGTCTTCGGTGTATTCGCCATCGTCGTCATGCGCGCTGGCGGTGCTGTTGCGACGCGCAACATGCGGGCGAATCGGCGCGGTGGCAAGGCGGCGGCGTGCGAAGCAGCTGTGGGACGCGGATCTCCAAGACGGCGAGAAGGTGTCGCATGGCGCAGAGGTGCGTGCGTCTATGCGATGCAGGCACGAGCCAACCCCTCTTGCGAGGTCTCCGATGCTGGTACTCCCGCTCGTTCTAACGATGGCACTCTCGGTGGATTCCGTTCCGGTCCGACGCCTGGTGGTGTGCGGGATTGATCGGAGTGGCAGCGCATACTCGATGCGCGAGGATGCGGTCTACGAGTGCGCGCGCGTACTGGCCAAGGCGGGAAGCGGCGATGAGGTCATCGTGCGCTGGATTTCCGAGCGGTCGTACGCCGCCACCGAGCGTGTGGTTCACCTGCGAGTACCCGAGGCACCACGTGTGTGTGGGAGCAGAATGGACGTGCCATGCAGCAGGGCCTACGCGCAGTGGGAAACCCGAGCAGCAGCCGCGAAACGCGCCGCCGTTGCGCGCCTGCTAGCCGCCCCAATCGTGCGAGCCCCGGCGACCGATATCAGGGGCTTTCTTCAGAGTGCTAGCGAGGCAGCGACAGCGGCACCCGCTGGCGTCCAGCGGGAAGTGCGAATCGTCACTGATGGATTCGACAACCTCCAGCAGAAGATCGCCCCTGATCTGCAGGGGGTCGTCATCTCGATCGTCATGCTGCAGGTCGAGAGCGCAGTCGCGAGGTCTCTCGCGACGCGCGAGGTGTGGAAGGAGTACTTCCGCGCTCACGGCGCCGTTGAAGTGAACATCTACCCCGCGGAGGGCAAGCCCCGATGATGATACCAGGACTCCTGCTGCTGAGTGTCGTTGTCATCGGCCTCTATCACCAGACCGCGCACCGCGTGCTGGCGGCCATCTTCAGTGCGCCACACGTTGCCCTCATCGGGGCGCGCGATCGTATGACGGCGCGCGCCGCGTCGCTGCGGCAGCGGGTCGACGCGACGCGCGAGGCCAGCGGTGGTGGAACGCTCTTCGGCGCCGCAATCACGACGCTGATCTGGACGATCCTGGCCGTGGCCGACGCGGAGTTGGCCGCGGTCACGTTCGGCCCGGTCCTCGGATGGGACTTGGGCACCCTCGAACGGCGCCTCGGCGTCCCGGCGGGCGCGATCGAGACCTATGCCATGCCCGCACTCCTCCTCACGACCCTCGCGACGGCCCTCTTCGCGCCCTGGTTCGCGTCTGAACTCACGAGGCCACGGCTTCTGGCAACGCGCGGTTTGGGTCGTGGCGAGCGCATCGCCTACAGGGGCGCCGCCCTCGTAGCGCTCTTCGCCACGGCCGGAAGCTTGTTAGTCTCGAGTCTCTACCGAGTCGAGGTGTATACCTCGGCCCAGCCGGCGACATCAGCCGTGTCCGCGATGCCCGAAGGGGTGGTGGATGAAGTGGCGGCGCTGATCGAGGCGCCATCCGAGGATGTCGCGCCGGTCACGCCGGCCTCTGGCATCGAGCGGGCGATGTACGAGTGGCTGTTCATCGGCCTCGCGGTGTCCACATTCCTCTTGGTAATGGTCACGTGGCACTACGGACCCGTAGCGCTTTCGATCGAACTCTGGCTCCTCCTGCTGACGCTCACGGCGACGGCTGCCCGCTTGGCCGGAGCGGCCGCGGTCGTTGCGAATGGTCTGCTCGGATGGCTCTACGAGTTTGCGCACCCTGCGATGGAACTCTGCCAGAAGGGCACGATCACGCTTACGCGCCCGGCCATCTCTTACGTGCGCGCGCTAAATCGTCGTGAGAGCGCGCTGGGCCAAGGGGCGCGGCCGTGGATGATCGCACTCACGTCCTGGACCGACGACCTGGAAGTGACCGACGCCCCCGCCGGTCCCGGATCACTGCACGAGGGTGTCGCACCAGCGAAGGCGGCGGCGTCTCCTGTACAGGAGTCGCCGGACACGAGAACGCCAGAGCAAGGCGTTGAGTTCGAGGAGCCCGTTGTGTCGCAACAGCACGCGTGGGAGGCGTACCCCGGCCGCAACGCCGAGGCCACCGCCAACGCCAACGTCAACGCCAACGCCGACGAGGGACTGAGCCGATGAGCGAGGAGAGCTACTACACGGTTGACGCCTTCACCTCGGTCGCGAGCGAGCAGATTGCGCAATCGGCCATGCTTCGCGCCGACGTCGGCGCCGCCCGCGGCCGGCCTACGGCGGTCGTGCTGGCTGAGCTGCTGTCGGGATTGGGCGCCGCCCTGACGCGCTCCTCCGCCCGCTTGGACGAGGCGTTGGCCGGGACGACCAGTGCGCTCGCGACCCTTCGAGTCGCTCCGCACGCCGCGCTGATGCGGGCGTCGCTCGACGCCGAGCGTCCTGGTCTGCTCGAGCGGGTGGAGGGGATGGCAAGTGCGGCATCGCTCGCCGCCGGCGGCACGGCCGATCCGTTTGGTCGTTGTGAGGCCCTCACCGCGGCCGCACGCGAACTGACGTCCGGACTCGAGGCCGCGGCGCTGCGACTCGCCGTCGCCGAGCGCACGGTGCAGCTGCGTATGGTGAGCGCCGCGCTGTCCGAGTGCGGGTTCACGGTCGGTCGATCCGCCAACTGGTCCGGCGGACGCGCGGCCCTTACCGCGATCGGTGCGGGCCGGTCCGCGGTGACGGTGGAACTCGATCCCGCGCGTGGCCACATCAACATGGACCTCCAGGGCATGGCAGGCCTGGACTGTCGCGCCGTGGCCGAACGGCTGCGGGCGGCCATGGGGCGCCACGGCTTGGCGCTCTCCCTGCGTGACCGGAGGACGCACGGCGATCCGAACGGCGGAGTGCTCGTGCGCCGACTGCGCTCGGCGCTGGGCGGTGTGCCGACCGCACAGGACGACGAACAGCGCCCTGTGCGGCGGTCGAGGGTCACCCTTTCGACTACCCGCAAATGAGCGCTCCCATGCCGCAATGGCTCCAGGAACTCGAGGAGGCGCGGACGTCGGGCGCGGCCGGCGTGATACTCACCGGCAACACCGTTGACCGTGTACACCTCGCATCTCCCGGGGTGGAGGTGGCGTTTCTTCGATACGCGATCGCGCACCATCTCTCCCAGCAGGGGTTACGCGTGGGCTACCACGCGCTCGGCACGGGATTCGAGGTATTGGAGACGCCGCCCAACCGCGGGAGCGCGGCGTCGCCGCCATTCGCCGACGTCCCCGTCGGACCGTCCGAGTGCCTGCTGGTGCTGTCCGCGCTGGAGCGCGTGCTGCGCCTGCCAGGGTCGCAGGCCGCCGTGATCCTCGACTATGCGGAATTGCTCCTGCCGCAGAGCAGCGGCTCGGCCGCTGGCATGTCGCCTTCACATGCCCAGGCCGTGCAGATCGTGCACCACTGGGCGCAGGACGACCTGATCCGCCAGGCGGGGAACTTCATCGTCATTGTGTCCAACGACGGCGCGCTCCATGAGCTGCTGCTCGGCACCGGCGGGTTCCGCACGGTGCGGATCGACCTGCCGACGGAGGAGGAGCGCGCGCGCTTCACGACGCACCTATCGCACGTTCGTGCCAATGGCTATGCGCGCACGCTGGGAACGCTCGCCGCGGACTACCCGGTGGAGGAGTTCGCACGCAACACGTGCGGCCTGCGCCTCAGCGACATCGAATACCTGATGCGCCGTGCCGCCGCCCGCAAGACCGACGTGACACGTGACGACGCGCGGACCGAGAAGCAGCATGCCATTGCGCAGATTTCGCGCGATCTCGTGGAAGTCGTCGAACCGCGCGCGGGATTCGAGTCCGTTGCCGGAGCCGCGCACGCGAAGCGCTACTTCAGCGCAGTGCGGGGACAGTGGATGCGTGGGACCGCGTCGTGCCCGCAGGCGATCCTCCTGGCCGGGGTGCCAGGGTGCGGCAAGAGCCACATCGTGCGCGCGGTCGCCCGCGAGTTCGGGGCGCCGCTCCTGATCATGCGGAACGTGCGCGACCAGTTCGTGGGCCAGAGCGAGCGCAACCTCGAGCGTGTACTCTGGATCGCCGAGAACCTGTCGCCGTGCATCCTGTGGACGGACGAACTGGATCAGGCCATTGGGCAGCGGAGCACTGGGCAGTCTGCCGATGGAGGGACGTCGGAGCGCATGCTCGCCCGACTGTTCGAGTACTTCGGCGGGATGAACAAGCGGGGGCGGATCCTGTGGATTGGCACGACCAACCGTCCCGACATCCTGGATCCGGCGCTCTTGGACCGTTTCCAGGTCGTGCTACCCTGGATTCACCCGACCACGCGGGAGCGTGGCGAGCTGATTCCGTTGCTGGCGAAGCAGATCGACCGGCAGCTCGCCGAAGGCATCGACCTAGGAGTCTTCGAGTCGAGCGCCGCGCTGGAGATGCTGACGGTCAGGTCGCTCCAGGAAATCATCGTGGCTGCGGCGATGTTGGCGGACGCGCGCACGGGAGAGTTCGGTGCTCCGATTGGGCACGGCGATCTCGCCGGGGCAATCGAGGACTATAAGTCGTCGCAGAATACGACGGAGCACGAGTTTCTCGCATTGAAGGCGCTGCAGATGGCGTCGTTCACCTCGTTGCTTCCGTGGATGAGCGAGGGTGGGTGCGACGTGCGCGACCTTCCCCCGTACCTCCGGGACCTGGTCGATCCCGCAACCGGCCGAATGAACGACGAGGAGCTCGCAAATCGCATCAGCCAGCGCGAGCGGGAGCGCGCGGAAGGACGGTGGCGCCGATGATCGTCACGCCGCAGTCCCTCGCCGTGCACGGCGGCACGCCGACGGTGCGAACGGCCGAGTTGGCCGTTGCATGGACGGGGGCGCGGGGGCGTCGGGCAGTTGCGCAACATCTGCTTGCCGCTGCAGACGATGCGCTGCTGCTCTCGGATCACGAGGGCTCAGGTGCTGTCGGAATGTTCGAGCGCGCGTTCGCGCGAATGGTGGGCGCCTCGTTCGCGATCGGCACGTCGTCGGGAACGGCGGCGCTCATCGCGATTCTCCACGCGTTGGGTGTCGCGCCCGGCGACGAGGTCATCGTCTCTACGTACGGGTGGGGTTCCACGGTGGGCGCAGTACTCGCTGTTGGCGCCATCCCACGATTCGCGGACATCGATCCGCTCACTGCGTGCCTGGACGCTACCACATTGGGGACACTCATCAACAAGCGCACGCGCGCGATCCTGGCCACCCACATGTTCGGGATTCCAGCCGATGTCCGGAAGTTGCGTGATGTTGCCGACGCTCATGGCCTGCACCTGATCTTCGATGCGGCGCAGGCGATGGGTGCATCCGTTGACGCGGAGCCGCTAGGCCGATTCGGGGATGCCGTCGCCTGGAGCTTCGGCCGCTACAAGCTGCCATACGTTGGCGAGGGGGGAATGATCACGACGAACGATCCTTCAATTGCCGATGCGTTGGTCGTCGTCAGTCAGCACCCGTCGCGTGCGCGTCGGGAGGTGCTCGATCCGGCCATGCGCCCGCTGATCGACGAGTGCTCGCTGTCGTTGCGGATGCATCCACTCGCCGCTGTCATGGGGACGGCGGCTCTTCCGGAACTGCCCGCCCGGATTGCGCGGCGCCGGCGTGCGTGCGAAGCGCTCCGCGCGCGGATTGCCGAGCTGCCCGGCGTATCGGTCGTCGCTTCACACGGGGGGGCGATCTCGGGGTGGTACTCGTTTCCCCTTGCCTTCGACCGGGAGGGCTGCCTCGGCGTGACGCGCTCGGCGATCGTTTCAGCACTCCGTGCGGAAGGTGTTCCCCTGGAAGAAGGGCCGGTGCGGGTTCCGATTCACCTGCGGCCGCGATGGGCCGGTGTGCAACCGGGAGCGCGACTCGCCGTCGCCGAGCGTCGTTGTGAGGAGGAGTACCTCATTGCAAGCGAGAGTCGCTGGTTAGGGGTACCGCCGGCACGAGTTCGTGAACTCGGCGATGCCTTCGAGAAGGTATTCACGAACTTGCCGTGCCTGGCTCGCAAACGTTCAGCCATGGAGGCGTCATGAGCGTCGGCGAACTCGCGTTGTTCTTCCTGCCGCAGTCGGCGTATCCGCTGGCGATCGTCGCACTCGCGCTGGGAGTGATCGTCGGGTTCCTGCCCGTGTCCAAGGCGGTGCGTCTCATGTTGCTGCTCGCATTCCTGCCGATCCTGACGACTGTGATGGTGCAGGTGCTCGCGATGTTCCCATGGTACGTCGCGGCAGGGCTTTTCCTCTTCGTGCTCTTGTCAGTCGTTCGTGGCGTGCTGGAGTTGTTCCTGGGGCGCGAGGCTGCGGGACATGTGCTCGGATGGATGGTGGTGTCGTGCATCCGGCTGGCGTTCAGGATTGCGGTGGGCGCGCTGAGGCTGGGGGTGCAGGCTACGCGACGCGTGGCATATGCAGATCCACGGAGGCTCAACTGATGCGGATTCACGTGACGCTTCTGCTCGTGCTGATTGTCATCAGTGCTCCCTCGCTCGGAGCCCAGCCGGCGCGTGCGGCGGCGCGCGCTGCACGGCGGGCGGTCGCCGCCGACCTGCGGGCGATATTCAAGCGCGATCTCGCGCGAGACGCAGCGACTGCGTCGAGGCGTCTGCTCGCGCCGCGCCGGGTCTTTCGGTACACCACGAAGTCGCGAGCCCTGCGAGAGGCGAAGCACGGCTTGCCTGCGGGCACGCACATGACTGGCACGGCTGGCCCAGGGCGGCCGATGAGCGGTGCAACGGCGGCGCGGAAGTATGGCCTGCCTCGCATTCCCACGGTGCGCGAATTGATCGAGCTGCCTCGCGGCGCCATGGTCCGGGTGAACAAGGCGCTCAATGGATGGCGAGGGGCTGGTGAGACGACGTCACGCCAAGTGGTGAAGCCGGGGGCGATCAAGCGGATTGTGCCGCTTCGGAAATAGAGGGGAGGACGGCCAGGGACCTCGCTCCCGGCGTGTTGCCGCCGATTGAATACTGGACACCCACCGACTGAAGATGGGACACGCATCCGCCGGCCGCGTCTAGCGGCCGGGTCCCGTTCGTCGACCTTCGGGCTTTCGGCCCGTGAGAGCCCGATATGCATGGAGCGTCCACACGTATGCGCTCGTCACAACTGTCGGCCGAGGCCGGAGGAGGTCGCCTCGAAGCGGCTCGGGGGACCCGAGTGGGGAGGGGCACGACGTATCGGTGGATCCACAAGGGCTCAATGGAGGAGCCGCTGGCCCTCATCCAGGCGCGCTACCACCCTTGGCCTGGGGTCCGTCCCCAATCTCCCGGCGCTCACCGCCCGTATCACTGACCGTCTGCGGGACCACCGCGACCGAAGTCCCACCCGCCTCTTCGCCGAGTGCCGGGCGGCGGGCTATAACGGCGGGATCTTCCAGCTCCGCGTCTTCGTCGCCGGCCTTCGTCCACCGCCCTCAACCGGAGCGCTTCCAGACCGTTCCGGTACATCAGGCGCAGGTCGACTTCGCGCGGTGCCGCTTGCCCTGTGGCGTGCGTTGGGCGCTCGTCGTGGTGCTCGGGCACTCGCGCCTGCTCTGGATGCAGTTCTATCCGCCGCAGGATCTCCAGGCGCTTGAGCATCACGACTTGTCGGCCTGCTTCGCCACCTGGGCGGCGTGCCGCGCGAGCTGCTATTCGACCGGATGCGGAGCGTGCTCACGCGCAACGATCACCTGGCGGGCGGGGGCCTCGAGGCGAATCTCAAGTTCGTGCGCTTTGCGCGACATTAGGGCGCCCCCGTGCAGGCCTGTCATTCCGGCCGGGCCCAGACCAAGGACAAGGGCGAGCGGCCGATCCGCTACCTCCGCGAGAGCATTCACTACGGCCGCACGCTCGTGAGCGATGCGGACCTCAACGCGCAGGTCATGACGTGGCTCGACACGGTCGCCAACGTCAGCGTTCACAGCACGACGGACTGCGTGCCGGCCGATCGGTTCGCCACGGTCGTGCGGCCGACGTTGCAGCCGTTACCCACGAGCCCTCATCGCAGCGGGCTGGTCGCGCTGCCCGCACGAAGCGCCGCTCCGCGCACGGCGTCGCCAGTCCCCAGCGTGGTCGTCGAGCGGCGGTCGCTGCAAGACTACGCGGCGTTAGGCCGTGTGGGCGTTTCATGAGCGCCGCCCGTCTGGCCACCACGGCCCCCTCGGTGCGTAAGCATCTCCGCACGCAGCCCCTTAGCGCCCACATCGACCTGCGCAACGCCCGGCGGCTCCAGACTGCGATGCGGGCCGCGCGCCTCCCCGTCCTCACGACGCTCGCCGACTTCGACTTCACGTTCCAGCCGTCGGTCAAGCGCGAGCAACTCGAGAGCCTGTACACGCGCGGCTTCCTCGACCGCAAGGAGAACGTCGAGTTCCTCGGGCCGCCCGGTGTGGGCAGGACGCACCTCGCGCTGTCGCTCGCCGTGCGGGCCGCCGAGCAGGGACGTCGGGTCTACTTTACGACGCTCACAGATCTCCTCCACGCGTTGGAGGATGCCCAAGCCGCGGTACGCTTGCCGCAGTGGCTCCAGACGCTCGTCTTCCTCAGTCTCATGGTGATCGACGAGATCGGCTACCTCCCGATCTCGCGCGTCGGGGCGATGCTCTTCTTCCAGGTCATCGCCCGGCGCTACGAGCACGCCTCGACGATCCGCACGAGCAACAAGGGCTTCGAGGAGTGGGGCGAGAGCTTCGGCGACAACGTCATGGCCGCGGGCCTCATGGACCGCCTCGTGCAACACTGTCACATCGTCAACATTCGGGGCAACAGCTACCGCCTCCGTCCGCACGCCGAACTCACCCGGCGGCTCCATACCCGCCGCCCCCCACCCCCTCCTCACCCCGGGAGCGACGAGGACGTCGCATCGACACCACAGCTGACCTGCCGGGCTAGCCCCCCACCCCGTGTCCCATTTTCCATCGGCGTTGACGGAGGACTCCCCAAGACGCGGTGCAGGACCGCATGGTGCCGCAAGCGATAGCTGTTGCCGCGGATATTCACGATGTGGCAGTCGCGCACGAGCCCGTCGATGCGCTCCGCCGCCATGACGTTGTCGCCGAAGATGTCGCCCCACTCCGACTGCCGGCCGACGTCTGCCATTCCCCACCCCTCCCAAGCGACGAGGCGGGCAGGGACTTGGGCGCGGCGCGCCGCGTAAGTTCGCGCGACCCCGTTGCCGTGAACGCCGGACCAGTGCCGCCGATCGAGCAGACAGCTGGGATCCTCGTCCGATCGGCCCCAAGGAGCGTCGGCCAGAAGCTGCGCGCCCGACCACCTCCACGTTCGACGGTCGAAGCATCCGCCGATGCGCCCGACCACGGCCGGTGGCCGTACTCGCATCCGACCACCCTGTCCCGAAGCCCCTCGGGGGCTCCGCTCTTGTCAGAACATTGCTGTGCGCAGCCGCATTCCATGCAATACACAGGACATTGGCTTTGCAGGAATGCGGCATGGCAACGGACGCACTGCACGAAGCACCGCTGCTACAGTCTCGAAAGGGACCGCTGGAGCTCGTGATCCTGGCGGCCCAGCGGGAGCAGCCGCGCTACAGCCTGGCGCTGTTGCGCCTTCTGCAGCGCCTCCCCACGACCACCGTCACAGAGGTCACCTTGCATCAGCCGCTGAATCGCCTCGAGCGGGACGGGCTGGTGAATGCCAACTGGGTGCAGGAAGGCGAGAGCCGACCTCGCAAATACTACGAGCTGTCCGCCAGGGGCAAGCACGAATTCATTGCGCTGGCGCAGGCATGAAAGCAGTCGGTCGCCGACATCAATGCGCTGCTGGCCGACCTGGACAGCGTCAAACATCCTACCGAACGACGCTGACATGATTGCCCGTCATCCGATCCAGGCCTACGTGCGCGCCGCCGCCGACGGGGTTCCGCATCATCCGGCGCGTCCGATCGCCGCGGGTGGCACGCCATCCTCTTGCCACCTTGGCGAGACCGACGTCGCTTACAGGGCGGGCGACGACGGACCATGCATGTTCCACCAGGGCGACGCGGGATGTCCCAGGCGGTGCGCGGCAACAGCCGTGAGGGATGTTACGCAGAGGAGAAGCGCCATGCAGTGACCGACTCCTTCGCGCTGGAGGTGACATGCCCGACGGACCAGAGTCGATTCATCATGCGGGCATCGCCGCGCTTACTCTTCGGGAATCACGAGACCAAGCACCTGCAGGGCAATCTCCAGTCGACGCACAAGAAGCACTTCAACGCTGCCGCCATTCTTGGCCGGCCCCAGTCCGAGCTCCTCGGCGATGATGCGTTCCTTGGTCGCTGAATGACCTCAATGGTATCGTGCGCAGGCGCTATCGCCGGATCTGGTATCCGACACCTGATGCCAATGAGGAGGCCTTGCTGCTCAACCCCGGGACGGGACCATCGTGGTAGCGCAGCGACTGCAAGGCCGCATCCCTCGCAGCACCCCGACTTTCGGCCAACGGGAGTCCACGATGCCCTCACGCACACCGCCGCACGTCACGCGCAGCCACTCGACGCTCCCCGCCGGTAATCGCGCGGACACCCCGCCAGTACCAACACCCCCCCCGACCGTGAACCCTCCGTCCGGTCTCCGCCTGATCGCGGCCTTCGAGGCCGCCAAGGGATTCCTGGTGCTCGTGGCGGGGTCGGGGGTGCTCCTCCTGCTTCATGCCAACGTCCAGGCGCTCGCGCAACGCCTGGTGGCGCACTTGCACCTGAATCCCGCCAACCGAATCCCGCTCGTCTTCCTGCACCTGGCCGCCGAATCGACCAGCACCCGGTTGCGGTGGCTCGCGATGGGGGCGCTGACGTACGCATTGCTCCGACTGTGGGAAGCCGTGGGGCTCTGGACTGGGCGGCGCTGGGCCGAGATGATGGGGGTGCTGTCAGGGCTCGTCTACATCCCGTTCGAGCTGCGGCTGCTATACCGGCACCCGGGTTTCGAACCCCTCATCGCCGTCTCGGTCAACGTGGTCGTGGTCTGGTACCTGTGGGTACGACTCCGGCCTGATGGGGAGCCTGCTGATCGGCACGGCGGGTGGCGTCGTTGGGGTCCGGGTGCTCGACGGAGCCGCGCGCACGCGTCGATGCGCAGAACGACGACAAGGTGAACCTGAACGCGGAGATGCAGGTCCTGAGCCTGCACGCCAAGTTCGACACGCTCATCGCCACGCGACTGGCGGAATTGGAGGCGCGGCTGGCGGCTCAGGCGGCGCTCCTGGAGCGCCTGGCTCGTCCGACGGGCGAGGAGACCGGCGGGGCGGAGTCGCCGGCGTCGTAGCGCGGGGCGATCTCCCAAGAGAATCTGAACGCCCAGCCCCCCTCAAACGTTGTATACGGTCCCGTCGCCCGATTTGGGTCTTGCGGTGATTTGCGCAGCGCGTACTGTGAGCGCCGATCAGGCGACACCTTTGCATACCGCTGACGTTGCAGCTGGAGAAGCTCAGGATGGCCTCACGGGCACCCGCCCACCGGTCAGACCAGGCCGGGGAACCGCCACGCATTCACCACGCGCACCCCACGCGTGCCGCGCGCCTGGTGCGCCCCGCACGTCGCGGGCGCCGGGCGCAGCTCGCGAGCGCGGCACGCCTCCTCACCCTCGCCCTCCTGGCCGGATGCTACAAGTTCGTCCCGGTGGCCGGCGGGGCACCGGCGGGGGCGATAGTGCGCGTGCGGCTCAACGAGCAGGGGGCCACGACCCTGGGCAAGCGGCTCGGCGTCGCCCCCGCGACCCTCGAGGGCGAAGTCCTCGACGCGACGCGTGACTCGCTGGTCATCCGGATGACCGCCTCCACCTCCGCCTTCACGGCGCAACGCGTCACCTGGGTGGGCGAGCGCGTCGCGATCCCCGCCGACGCGGTGGCATCCACGGAACGCCGCACCCTCGACAAGCGGCGCACGATGGTCGTGGCGGCATCGGCAGTGGCAGGTTCGATCGTGGTCTTCCTTGGCGTGCGAAACATGCGCGGTGTGGCGGGGGGCGACGGCACACCCGGGGGCGGTGGGGGAACTCCTCCCTGATCCGCCCCGCCGGGGCGCGGCAGTCGCCATCAGCTGGAAAGCTCGTGTCCATTAGTTGCATCTCACCACAGTCGGAGGGACGTTGGATGATCAGATGGGTCGTTAACCAAATCACCGGGGGCATCGCCGCGGCGATGTTCCTGGGACTGGCGAGCGCAGGAACGAGTGCGCACGCACAGGTCGCCCCGACCAGTGGCGGCACGATCGAGGGCGTGGTCCGCGACGCCGCCAGCCAGCAGCCGCTCGCCAACGCGCAGGCGTTCATCGTCGGCACGGGGATCGGCGCCAGCACCAGCGCCACCGGGACGTTCCGGCTCACCAACGTCCCGGTGGGGACGGTCGAGGTGCGCGTGCGCCTCATCGGCTATGCCCAGGCGACCCGGAGCGTGACGGTCACCCTGGGCGAGACGGCGCGCGTCGAGTTCGCCCTCCAGCAGTCGGCGTTGCAGCTGGAAGCGGTGGTCACCACGGGCACCGGCACGGCGGTGGAAACCAAGAAGCTCGGCAACACGATCGGCACGGTCGACGTCGCCGAGCTCCGGAGCGCCCCCATCCAGACGCCGACCGAGGCGCTCGCGGCCCGCATGCCGGGCGTCATGGTCCTCCCGTCCAGCGGCGTCACGGGCGGCGGCGCACGCATCCGCATCCGTGGCAACGCCTCGCTCTCGCAGTCCAACAACCCGATCATCTACATCGACGGCGTCCGGATGGACAACGGCGGGTCGGGCTTCGGCGGAACGGCGACCTCGCGCCTCGACGACATCGACCCGACGTCGATCGAGCGCATCGAGGTACTGAAGGGGGCCGCCGCCGCGACGCTCTACGGCACCGAGGCCTCCAACGGCGTCATCCAGATCTTCACCAAGAAGGGCGCGCAGGGAAATGCCCGGTGGAACCTGGACTACGAGCGCTCACAGCTGGCATACCCGGGCGACCGCGTCGCCCCCAATACGGGCTTCGCCCGTACCCCGGAGCAGGCCGCGCTGCTGAGCAAGCTGTACAGCCAGAAGATCACCCCCTTCGTGCCGTTCGGCTACAACGTCACGGAGCAGCTGTACGAGACGGGCTACGGCAACGTGGTCAACGGCTCGGTGGCCGGCGGCACGGAGCGCATGACGTACTACGTGGGCGGGCGCTATCAGTATGAAGACGGCCCCTTCACGTCGGACAAGCTGGGCGGCCTGGCCGCCGACATCGCGCGCCGCACGCAGACCTCGATGAACCTGAACATCTTCCCGCGCGAGAAGATCAACATCGGCTTCCAGTCACGCTACACGCTGCTGCACAGCGAGGTCCCGCAGGGGGGCAACTCGATCTACTCGCCGTATGCCCAGGCGATGTATGCGCGCCCGGACATGGGGTATTGCCTCGACGACAACGGCGTCAAGTCGATCGATGCCATTGCGGGCAACGGGCGCTGCAAGCGCATCGGGAATCCGTTCGGCAACACGCTCAGCAACACCGTCCGCGAGTCGTTGCAGCATGAGATCTACCAGGACGGGACGCACTACACGGGCGCCCTGAGCGCCCGCTGGACGCCGAGCACGGAGTTCAACTTCGACGCGACGCTCGGGCTCGACAACACGTCGATGCGCGCGGTGAGCTTCTGGCCGTTCGGGAACGCGGTGGACCGCTTCTCGCTCAACGCCCCCGACGGCTCGCGCAGCGTCGACGACCTCTGGCAGCAGAACATCACCCTGGACGTGAAGACGAGCTGGGATCGCCAGTTCACCCCCGCCATCCGCTCGACGCTCGTGGTGGGCGGGCAGGGGTTCATCACGCACCAGCGCAACGAAGGGGGGTCCAACCGGAACTTCCCCGGCCCGGGGCTCGAAGTGGTCGGGGCCGGCAACACGCCGAGCGTGTACGAGGGGCTCGTGAAGGTGGTGAACGCGGGCTACTTCGTGCAGGAGCAGGTGGGGTTGAACGACTGGATCTTCGGTACCGTCGGGGCGCGCTACGACTACAACAGCGCCTTCGGCGAGAGCGCCGGCGGAGTGCTGTACCCGAAGGCGAGCATCTCGGTGGTCCCGTCCGACCGCCCGTGGTGGACCTCGGGACTGGTGTCGACGTTCCGCGTTCGCGCGGCGATCGGCCGTTCGGGGCGCCAGCCGGGGGCGTTCGACAAGTTCACGACGTATCGCGCGCAGGCGGCATCGACGGGCGGTGGCCTGATGCCCGACAACCTCGGGAACCCGGACCTCAAGCCCGAGGTCTCGACCGAGATCGAGGCGGGCGCCGAAGCGGGCTTCCTCAACGATCGCGTGAGCCTCACGGTCACCAACTGGCACCGCAAGGTGACGGACGCGCTGGTGCAGAAGCAGTTCCCGCTCTCCGGTGGCTTCACCGCCCGCCAGCTGGCCAACATCGGCGAGCTCGAGGCGAACGGGTGGGAGATCGGCCTGAACGGGTACGTGGTCAACAAGCCGAACCTGTCGGTCGACCTCTTCGCGAACGCGTCGTACCTGCACCAGAACGTGGTGAGCCTGGGTGGCGCGCCGCCAATCAAGGTGCAGGGGTCGTACGTGCGCATTCGCGGCTTCATCAAGGAGGGGTATGCCCCGGGTTCGCTGTTCGGGGCCAAGATCATGGCGCCGTGCAGCAGCTACGGGAATCCGGCGGCACAGGCCAAGGGCGGCTGCCTCAAGGCGGACGAGACGCCGTTCACGTTAGGCACGACCGGGCGCGCGGCCACCAAGGCCGAGCTGCTGGCGGCGCTCGCCAACCCGATCAACCCGACCAACCTGAAGCTCCTCCGCGCCGACGACAACGGCAACGGTGACTACCTCGATCACTACCAGGGGAAGCCGATGCCGGACTGGCAGGGCGCCTTCGGCGGCAACGTCCGCGTGGGGAAGCGCTGGAAGGTCGCGACCCTGTTCGAGTACAAGACGGGGAACTACACGATCACCAACCTCACCGACGCCTTCCGCAACGCCTCCCCGACGCTCGGCCGCAACAAGATGGCCGCCACGAAGGTCGAGGCCACGCTCCTGAACCCGGCGTCGACGGCGGAACAGCGCTACGACGCCGCCATGAAGTGGCTGGGACTGGTGGCGCTGTCGCCGTACGACGGGGCCAACCAGAACGATCCGGGCGACATGATCCGCTGGCGTGAGCTGAGCCTGACCTACACGGCGCCGGCAAGCTTCGCCTCGCGCATCGGCGCCAGCGAGATGCAGTTCATGTTCGCGGCGCGCAACCTGATGCTCTGGACGCGCTACCCCGGCACCGACCCCGAGGCCAACTGGGGCGGTGTCTCGAACAGCCTCTCGTCGAACCAGGTCGACAACAACTTCTATGAATCGAGCGACACCTTCGCACTTCCGCTTCCGCGTCGCTTCGCCCTCACCGTCCGCCTTGGCTTCTAGGGAGCATCGACGATCCATGATTTCGAGAATCGCAGATCCGATGCACGCGCGCCGGCAGGCTCGGCGGGCGACCCTCGCACTTGGCGTGGTCGGCGCCCTCCTGACGGGCGCGTGCGGCAGCCTGCTGGATGTAGAGAACCCGAACAACGTCAATGCCGATGCGCTCAAGGTGCCCGCGTCGGCCGCGGCGCAGGCAAACGGGACCCTGGCCGCGCTGACACGCGGCGCGGTGCAGCTGGTGGGGCACGCCGAAATCGCCAGCGACAACCTCGTCTGGAGCGGTTCGCTGGACGGCGTAGACCGGCTCAGCCGTGGCGAGGTGCGCGATCCCTACAACGAGTTCCTCGAGGACGCGTTCAATGGGATGACGCCAGCGCGCTTCATGGCGGCGCGCACCATCAAGCAGCTCGAGGAGTTCAAGGCAGCCGGGACGCTGGCCGATCCCACGCAGCTGGCGCTCGCCAACCTCTATGGTGCGATCACGTACGACTTCCTGGCCAACCACTTCGACAACTTCGTGATTGCCTCGAACCAGCGTGAGGCGGGCGATGCGGTGGGGCCGGACAAGATGGTCACACTGTACGACTCGGCGGAAGCGGCGGCGACCCGCGCCCTCACCTCCGTCCCGGCGGCCAACACGCTCCTCAGGGGACAGGTCCTGGCGATGCGAGCCCGGGCGAAGTTCGATCGCGCGATCTGGCGCAAGCTGAACCCCTCCGGCAAGACGCCGGCGCAGCCGCTGGTCGACGACCAGGGAGCGGCGGACGACGCCATCGCCGCACTCCCGCTGTTGGGTAGCGACTATCGCTACAAGCTGGAGGTGCAGACGGGAATGGGGTGGGGGAACTGCTTCCTCCCGTCGTGCACGAACTCCCGACGCGAAGTCATCTTCAACCCGGCGCTCGCCACCTACAACTACACCACCAAGGTGATGACGGTGGCGCTGAAGGATCCGATCACGGGGCAGCCCGATCCGGCGGTGGGGCAGCTGCTCACCGAGTTCGTCAACGGGCTGACGATGTCGCCGCTGACCGTGACCGGTTCGCGAGACATGCTCCTGATCGCGGCGGAGGTGGCGCTGGCGAAAGGGAACACCACGGAATTCACGTCGCGCATCAACCAGCTTCGCGCCCTCAACGCCCTCCCTCCGTGGACGGGCGCGGCGGGACAGCCCACCGCGCTCGAGATCCTGATACACGAGCGCCGGGCAAACACGGTGATGCAGGGACGGCGGCTGAACGACATGTACCGCTTCGGCATCGTGAGCCCGGCCTGGGGCGCGACGTCGGAGGCGCGAGTCTGTCCGGGATCCCTGTTCCCGATCACCAACGGCGAGCGCCTGTCCAACCCCAAGGTGGCCAGCGTGCAACCGGCCTGCGGGCAGTAACCGCGGCAGGCGATACGACAAACGGGGTGGTGCCGCAGCTGGCGCCACCCCGTTCGTGTTCTCCCCGCAAGACTTCCTGACGCAGGCTACCGATGCCTGGCGCGCCGCCTATGATCGCCGCGCTCAGCGCCGCGCTATGCGCACGATGCGCGCACGCCGGATCTGGTCGAGCATGGGGAAGTCGCGCGCCAGATACGCCTCTCCCTCGCTGGTGATGCGCTCCTGCGTGGGCCCCTTGCCGCGCGGTGCCCCCTCGCCGTAGCCGGTGTAGAGCGAGTCGACCACCGCCATCCCGGCCACCACCTGCCCCACCACGGCGAAGCCGAGGCGGTCGAGCCGCTGGTTGTCGCGCAGGTTGATGAACAGCTGCGTGGTGCGCGAGTCGCGGCCCGCGGCGGCGAAGGCCAGCGTCCCGCGCACGTTGCTGCGGGTCACCGAGTCGTCGGCGATGCGGCGCGTGCGGAAGGCGGCCGTCACGCTGGGGTCGGCAGCGAGCCCGAACTGCACGACGAAGTTTGGCACGGCGCGGAAGAAGCGCGCGCCGTCGTAGTAGCCGTTGCGCACGAGCCAGTACACGCGGTCCACGCCGCGCGGTGCCCAGTCGCGATGGAGCATCAGGTCGATGTCGCCCTTGCTGGTCTCGAAGCGGACGACGAACGAGTCGGGGGCGGGCGCGTCGAGTCCGGCGGGACTGGGTGCCAGGAGGGGCGATGGGCGCGAGCAGGCGGTGAGCGCGAGGGGCAAGGCCAGCGCGAGCAGGAAACGGCGAGGCATGGGTCAGGACGGGGTGAGGGCGGACAGGTGGCCGCGGAGCGCCTCGCGCACCCTCGCGCGCCCCTCGTCGATGGCACGCATGGTCTCGCCACTGGCCCCGCCGACCTCGATATCAGCAGTGGCGGCCAGGGCGCCGTCGTACCAGCTCCCCCACGTCTCCAGGATGTCGCGCTCCTTCACGATGTCGCCCCCCTTGGCCACCTCGGCGGCGCCGAGCGCGCGCTCCGCCGCGAGGCGAGCCAGCGCGGCACGCTCCACTTCGCCCACGATGGCTCGCGCCGCAGCGCCGTCGGCGCTCGCCAGCACCAACGCACTGGCCAACGCGCTCACGCCCACGTTCTTCAGCTCTGCCGCCGAGACCTTGTCGATGCGGTCGCCATCGGTATGGTAGAACTGGTCGGTGAAGTGCCAGAAGAGGAGCCCGGGCTTCTTCGCCTTGAGGAAGGGGGTATGGTCGCTCCCTCCCTCGAAGGGATTGGTCCTGACGACCCAACCGTTGGTGGCCGCCAGCTCGAGGCAGCGGTTCAGGACGTAGTCGTTGAAGTAGTGCGGCGCCATCTGCTCCTTCGTGAGCGGCGAACCGCCCCACTCGCTGTGCCGGTCCTCGCCGCGCGTCCAGATGGCGCTTGGGTCGGGCATCTTCTCGATGAGGAAGGTTCCTCCGGTCTTCTTCGTGTCCTCGCCGACCATGTCGAGCGAGAGTCCCCACCGGATGCCGCGCGCGCGCACGCTATCCTGCGTGATGTAGCGGTCGGTGGATCGGATCTCGAGCCCCCACAGGAAGGTGATGGTCCGCTTGGGGTCGGCCTTCCCCGCCTTGACCAGATCGGCCGCCACGCGCGCCATCTCGACCTGTGCCCCCACTCCGGAGGCGTTGTCGTTGGCCCCGGGCTCCTGCACGTGGGCGCTGAAGACGAAACGCTCGGCGGGGTGGCTGCTCCCGCGCACCTCGGCCACCACGGTGCGCTCCACGGCGTTCGGGGTCCAGGCGACTCCCGTCTTCACGCGGACCCGCACGGCCCCCTTGGCCAGCGCGGCGCGCAGGCGGGTGCGCGCGTCGTGGGAGAGGGCGATGCCCCACGCCCGATGGGTGGTGTCGTAGGGGATGCCGCCGAACTGGATGGAATGCGTGTTCTTCGACGGCTGGGTGTAGGCGGGCATGGCGTACGCGAGCACGCCGAGCGCCCCGCGCTTCAACACCGCCTCGGCGAAGAGGCGGCCGACGCTGGCGTCGGCGATGACGATGCGCCCGGCCACGTGCGCGGAGTCGAGGGCTGCGGGTGTCCCCGTCCCTGCGTCGACCAGCTCGGCGACGACGCCCGTGTCGGGCGTGCTCCAGGAGTTGGTGGCCAGCATGTTGCGGTTGGTGGTCAGCTGCAACACGGGAGCGCGCTGGCCCACGATCTCGACCGATGCCAAGCGCGGCTCCCACGCCGGGTTGCTCATGGGATAGCGTTCGATGCGATAGGTGAGGCGTGCCGAGGCGGGGGCCCGGTCTTCCCGCACGTACCCCGCGCGCTCGAGACGCTGGGCGACATGGTCGATGCTGGCGTCGAAGCCGCGATTCCCCGGCCAGCGGACGAACTGGTCGAGGAAGGCGACCGTCTCCCTGGCGCGCGCTCCCGAGTACCGTGGCTCGACCAGGCGCAGGACGCCGGCGGAGGGCGAGGGAGCAGGCTGCGCGTGGAGTGGGGGAGCAACGAGCCAGCAAGCGGCCCAGGTGGAAGCGAGGAGGAGCTGCGTGAGTTGGCGGCGCATGCGGTTGGCCTGAGGGTGTCGAGGTTGGAAAGGTATCATCGCCGAGCGTTGCTTGACGCTCTCCACCCCCCGGTCCAGCTTCGGGCAACGCAAGCGCACCGTCCCCACACCACGTCTCACATGCCAAGGATCCAACGCGCCCACGTCAGGTCCGCGCTGGCGGTCACGTGCCTCGCCATCGCCAGCGCCGCAGCGGCTCATGATGCCGCGGCGCAGGGAGCCCAGCGTGCAGCGGCATCGAGCGCCATCCCGACCCCTGCCTCGATCCTCGGCTGGGAGCCCGGGACGGACCGCAAGCTCCCCACCTGGAACCAGGTCACGACGTACTTCCGCGCCCTCGACAAGGCGTCGCCGCGCGTCGCGGTGCGCACCCTGGGCAAGACGGTGCAGGGGCGCGACTTCATCGTCGCCTTCATCGCCGACCCCGCCACCCTCGCCTCGCTCGAGCGCTACCGCCAGATCCAGCGCCGGTTGATGGACCCGCGGCTGCGATCGGCGGGAGAGCTGGAGCGCCTCCTCGACCAGGGGAAGAACGTCATCCTGGTGACGTCGAGCATCCACAGCACGGAGGTGGGCGGCTTCCTCACCCCGCTCGTCCTGGCCGATCGCCTGGCGCGCGGCAACTCGGCGGAGGTGCGGTCGATCCTGGCGAACACGATCATCATGCTCGTCCCGTCGCAGAATCCGGACGGCGTCGACATCGTGGGGAACTGGTATCGCTCGACGCTGGGGACGCCCGCCGAGGGGACGCCGCCACCGGAGCTGTACCACCACTACGTGGGGCACGACAACAACCGCGACTGGTACGCCTTCACCCAGCCCGAGACGCGGTACACCATCGATTCGCTGTACGGGCCGTGGGTGCCGCAGATCGTGAACGACATCCACCAGCAGCAGTCCAACGCGGGGCGGATCTTCATCCCGCCGTACATGGACCCGCTGGAGCCCAACATCGATCCCATCCTCACCGCGGCCACCAATTCGTTAGGCATGGCGATGGCGTGGCGGATGGTGTCGGAGGGGAAGGTGGGGATCGCGACCAACGCCTCGTACGACCAGTGGTCGCCGGCCCGGCAGTTCTCGCTCAACCATCGCGGGGTGCGCATCCTCACGGAGACGGCGAGCGCGCGCCTGGCGACGCCGATCGACGTCCCGTTCAGCGCCCTGGGGACGGCGCGCGGCTACGACGCGCGCGTGCAGAGCTGGAACTTCCCGGCGCTCTGGAAGGGGGGGCGCTGGGGGATCGGCGACATCGTGGCCTACCAGTCGAGCGCGACCTGGGCGCTGCTGTCGCAGGCGGCGCGCGACCGTCGCCAGTGGCTGGAGGGGTACGCCAGGCTCGGGGAGCGCGCGCTGGCGGCCGACCATCCGTGGACGATGGACTCGCTGGTGCCGACGGCGTACGTGATCCCGAAGGGGCAGAAGGACGCGCAGGCGGTGCAGCGCCTGCTGTGGACGCTGCAGCACGGGATGGTGGAGGTGCGCGAGACGACGGCCCCGGTGGCGGCCGAGGGGGAGACGTTCCCGGCGGGGAGCTACGCGGTCGTCATCCGCCAGAACTTCGGGGCGTACGCCAACGCCTTGTTGCAGCCGCAGCGCTATCCCAACCTGCGCGAGTATCCCGGCGGGCCGCCCAAGCGCCCGTACGACGTCACGGCGCACACCCTCCCGCTCCTGTTCGGCGTCGACGCCATCGCCGTGTACGGCGAGGTCCCGGTGTCGCGGGCGCCGATTGCCGCGGTGGCCGAGCCCGCGTACCGCGTGGCCGGGCTCACCGGCAACGCGTCGCGCCGCATCGCGATCTACAAGTCGCACGCCGCCAGCATGGACGAGGGGTGGACGCGGTGGGTCTTCGACAGCTACAAGGTTCCGTACCGCAGCATCGCCGATCGCGACCTGCGGGCGGGGCGGCTCAACGACCGCTTCGACGTCATCATCCTTCCCGACCAGTCGGCGGGGGCGATCGCCCGCGGGCTGGGGGGGAACTACCCCGACTCGCTGCGCGGCGGCGTGGGCGAGGCAGGGGCGCGCGCCCTCAACGCGTTCGTGGAGAACGGGGGGACGGTGCTCGCCTTCAACGAGGCGAGCGACTACGCCATCGAGACGTTCAAGCTCCCGGTGAAGAACGTCCTGTCGGGGGTGCGCTCCACGGACTTCTACGCCCCGGGGTCGCTCTTCCGGGTAAGGCTCGACAAGGCCAACCCGATCGCGGCCGGGCACACGGCGTCGACGGCGGCCGTCTGGTTCGAGGACTCGCCCGCCTTCGAGATCACCGACGCCACGCGCGCCCGCGCGGTGGCCACCTACGAGGCGAGCGGCAACGCGCTCCTCTCCGGCTGGCTCCTCGGCGCCGAGCGACTGAACGGCAAGGCGGCGCTGGTGGAGGCGACGGTGGGGAAGGGAAGGGTCGTCCTCTACGGCTTCCGCCCGCAGTACCGCGGGCAGTCGGTCGCCACCCTCCCGCTCATCTGGGACGCCATCGGGCGAGGGCCGGCGCAGTGACCACGATCCGCCGCTATTCCGCCGCCGCGTTGCTCCTGGCGGCCATCCCCGCACTGGCCGGGGCCCAGCACATCGGCAAGACCAGGTGGGACTCCACGGCCCGCGACCTGTTCAAGGAGCTCATCGAGATCAACACCACCGAGAGCTCGGGGAGCACGCTCACGGCCGCGCGGGCGATGGCGGCGCGACTCCAGGCGGCCGGCTTCCCCGACTCGGACGTCGTCGTGATCCGGCAGAACGACCGCAAGGGGAACCTGGTGGCCCGCCTGCGCGGGAAGAACGTGACCCGCAAGCCGCTCCTCCTCCTGTCGCACATCGACGTGGTCGAGGCGAAGGCCGAGGACTGGACGCTTCCGCCGTTCACCTTCGTGGAGAAGGACAGCACCTTCTACGGGCGCGGCGTGGCCGACGACAAGGACGACAGCGCCATGCACCTGACGACCATCATGCGCCTGAAGGCCGAAGGGTACGCCGGTGATCGCGACATCATCGTCGCGCTCACCGCCGACGAGGAAGGGGGGCCGGACAACGGCGTCGACTACCTCCTCGAGCACCACCGCGCGCTGATCGACGCCGAGTACGCCTTCAACGAAGGGGGAGGCGGGCGGGTGCGTGACGGGAGGTACCTCTCGCACGACATCCAGGCGGCCGAGAAGGTCTACGTCGACTTCCAGCTGGAGACGACGAATCCGGGCGGGCACTCGTCGCAGCCGGTCAAGGACAACGCCATCACGCAGCTGTCGCAGGCGCTGGTGAAGGTCGGGGCGTTCGACTTCCCCGTGCACCTCAACGACGTGACCCGCACCTACTTCGAGCGTTCGGCGGCGATCACCCCCGGCCCCATGGGCGAGGCGATGCGCGCGGTGGCCCGGAATCCGAACGACGCCAGGGCGGTGGCGCTGCTCTCGAGCGACAAGGCGTACAACTCGCAGCTGCGCACCAGTTGCGTGGCGACGATGCTGGAGGGGGGGCACGCGCCCAACGCCCTCCCGCAGCGCGCGCGCGCCAACGTGAACTGCCGCATCCTCCCCAACGACGACCCCGAGGAGATCCACCGGACGCTGGAGCGGGTGATCGGCGATCCCAAGGTCACGGTGAAGCCCGTTGCGCCTGCCAAGCCCTCGCCACCGTCGCCCCTGACGCCGGCGCTGATGGGAGAGGTGGAACGCGTCACGAAGGAGATGTGGCCCGGGGTCCCCGTGATCCCGACGATGAGCACCGGCGCCACCGACGGGCTGTACCTCCGCAACGCGGGGATCCCGGTGTACGGCGTGAGCGGCTTCTTCTACGGCGACACGTTCGCCCACGGAATGAACGAGCGCATCCCGCAGAAGGCGTTCTTCGAGGGGATCGAGTTCACGTACCGGCTGGTGAAGCGGGTGACGGCGCCGAGCGCGGTGCAGTAGGCGGGAGGGCTACCGCCCCGCCACCAGCGCCTGCACGCGCTCGGCGATCCGTTTCTCGAGCGCGCCGCGCGAGGTGCACGGCGAGTAGGCGCTGCGGCTCCCGGCGGGGTCGCGCCCGCTGGCGGCAATGGCGACCAGGAGCCGCTCCGGGGTGCCGTTCGCGGGTTCCACCCAGGCCGAGATGGCGAGGGTGATGCGGTAGAAGTCGGCGTTGTTCCCCGAGAAGCCACGCCCGCAGTCGAGATAGCGCGAGAGCGGCTGGCCGCCGAGGCGCCGCGACACCTCGGCGTCGAGGTTGCGCAGGAGCCCCGTCTGCGGGTCGCGGGCCTCGATGGGGATCTTGAGCTCCCTGAACGTCGTCTCGAGCGCGACGAAGATGGAATCGCGCGGTCCGTGGACCGGGAAGGCGAGCCCGATGGTGTCGAGGAGGATCGGGGCGTCGAGGCCGGGGAGCATCGCGCGCGCCCCCGGTGCCTGGGCGCGCGCGGCGGCCAGCGGTGCCGCCGCCAGGATCAGCGGCAGCACCAACCGGGCGAATCGCGGCGTCCTCATCGTCCGGGGATCCGGCCCGGGGTGTAGGGGGCGCCGGCCTTCTCGGCCGCGCGCTCGAGCGCCGGGATGTCGACCTCCACCAGCTGGCGCAGCCGGGCCAGCTCGGCGGCGAACAGCTCGCCGGCGATGGCGAGTTGCTCCTCGTGCGTCCCGGTGGGCCTGCCTAACGTGCGGCCCTGCTCGCCGCTGATCCCGTTGACCCGGTCGGCGATGGAGGAGGGGGTGGCTTCGCTGCGGCTGGCGAGGGCCCGGTCGCCCGAGAGCTCGCGCACCACCAGCCGGAGCCGTCCCTCGAGCGCGCGCACCTGGTCGTGCAGCGCCTGGGGTGCGGCGGGCGCCAGGTCGAGGGCCCGCCGGAGCTGCTCGAGCTGCTGCGCGGTGGCGTTGGTGAGCTCGACGGCGCCGGCCACCGAGCGCCGCAGCTCCTGCAGCCGCGCCTGGAAGGCGCCGCGCGCGGCGTGGTCGGCGAGCGTCACCGGCGACGCGGGCTCGGTGACCACGTTGAAGCTGACGGGGCCGGCCAGCGGCGTCACCACGCCCCCCACCCGCTGCGCGAGCGAGACGCTGTACCGCCCCGGCACCACGTACGGGCCGCCCGGCGGGTCGCCGAAGAGCTGCTCCATGGTGCCGGCCGCGCGCGGGAGGACATGCCCCGGCAGCCGCAAGTCCCAGGCGACGCGCTGGAAGCCCTTCCCCACCGGCCCGGTGAAGGTGCGGATGGGGGTGCCTGACGAGTCGGCGACCGTCAGGAGGATCGCCGGCGCCTCCTCCTCGGCCTCGGCGCGCAGCTGGTCGCTCGTCGGGTAGGGGATCGGCTTCCCCGCCTTCTCCGCCGCCTTCTCGGCGTCCACGCGCTGCTGCTTCAGCGACTTGAGGGGGTCCTCGAGGTGGTAGGTGACGATGGCGCCGTAGGGCGGATTGTCGCCGCCGTAGAGCATCTCCCCCTGGAACGCCTTGCCGCGGCCGCCATACTGCTGCGTGGGGACGTAGAGCATCGCGTCCTTCACCGGGAAGAGCGTGGCCGCCGCCGCCAGCGTGGCCGGCGTGGTGGTGCGGAGGGGGCGGAAGTCGTCGAGGATGTAGATCCCGCGCCCGAAGGTCGCGATGACCAGGTCGTGCTCGCGCTTCTGGATCGCGAGGTCGCGCACCGCGATGGTGGGCAGGCCGGCCAGCCGGAACCAGTGGGCGCCGCCGTCGCGCGTGGCGTAGGCGCCGAACTCCGTCCCGATGAAGAGGAGGCTGGGATCGACCACGTCCTCGATGATCGCGTGGGTGGAGCCGCGCGACGGGAGGTCGCCGCTGATCGAGACCCAACTGCGCCCGCCGTCGGTCGTCTTCAGCGCGTACGGCTTGAAGTCGCCGTTCTGGTGGTTGGTGAAGGTGACGTAGGCGGTGTTGGCGTCGAACTGCGACGCCTTGATGCGCGAGACGTAGGCGTTGGCGGGGACGCCGGGGAACGACTCGATCCTGCGCCAGGTGGCGCCGCCGTCCTCGCTCACCTGGACGAGGCCGTCGTCGGTTCCCACCCAGAGCATCCCTTCCTTGCGCGGCGATTCGGCGATGGCGCTGACGTTGGAGTAGAGCGCGGTGGAGGTGTTCTTGGCGACCGCGTCGGGCCCCCACACCTTGCCCATCACCGGGAGGAGGTTGCGCTGCACCTGGCGGGTGAGGTCGGGGGAGACCTTCCGCCAGCTGTTGCCGCGGTCGTCGGAGCGGAAGAGGAACTGGGCCGCCATGTACAGCCGCCGCGGCGCGTGCGGCGAGAGGATGAACGGGGCGTCCCAGTTCCAGCGGAAGGGGACGTCGCCCCTGGCCTCCTGCGGCTGGATCCCCACTCGCTCGTGCGTGCGCTTGTCGAAGCGGACGATCACGCCGTGCTGCAGCTCGGCGTAGATGATGTTGGGGTCCTCGGGGTCGATGCGCGAGACGAAGCCGTCACCCCCCATCGTCACGAAGACGTCGGAGTTGAGGATTCCGTGGTCCGACTTGGTGCGCGACGGCATCCCGAGGGAGTTGTTGTCCTGCAGCCCCCCGTAGACGTTGTAGAAGGGGGCCGCGTCGTCGACGTCCACGTCGTAGTACTGCGCCAGCGGGAGGTTCTCGAAGAAGACCCACGTCTGGCCGCGGTCGTACGAGCGATACAATCCGCCGTCGTTCCCCACCAGCATGTGGTTGGCGTTCCTCGGGTCGACCCAGATGATGTGGTTGTCCACGTGCATGGCGCGCGTGCTCATGGCCCGCATCGTGCGCCCGCCGTCGTCGCTCACCTGGAAGAGGACGTCGGGGACGTAGATGCGGTCGAAGTCGTGCGGGTCGGCGAAGACGTCGCCGTAGTACATCGCCCCCTGGTTGAAGTCCGACATCCTCTGCCAGGTGACGCCGTTGTCGGTGGAGCGATACATCCCGCCGCGGCGGTTGGCCGCCTCGACGTTGGCGTAGAGGACGTCCGGGTCCTGCGGCGAGATGGCGAGGCCGATGCGCCCCAGCTCCTCGCTGGGGAGCCCGGTGTTGACCTTGGTCCAGCTCTTTCCGCCATCGGTGCTGCGATGGATCGCGCTCTCCGGCCCGCCGTTGATGAGGGTGAAGAAGTGGCGGCGGCGCTGGTACGACGCGGCCACGATCACGTCGGGGTTGCGCGGGTCGAGCACCACGTCGCTGACCCCCGTGTTGTCGGAGATGGCGAGCACCCGCGTCCACGACTTGCCGCCGTCGGACGTCTTGTACAGCCCGCGATCGCCCCCCGCGCTCCAGAGCGGTCCCTGCGCGGCGACGTACACCACGTCGCTGTTCCGGGGGTCGACCACGATGCGTCCGATGTGCTCGGACTCCTTGAGGCCGACGTTCTTCCACGAGCGCCCGCCATCTTCCGACTTGTAGACCCCGTCGCCGTACGCCACCGAGCGCTGCGAATTGCGCTCGCCCGTCCCCACCCAGACGACGTTCGGGTTCCTGGGGTCGAGGGTGACCCACCCGATGGAGTACGATCCCTCGCGGTCCATGATCGGGTCCCACGTGGCGCCGCCGTTGGTCGTCTTCCACAGCCCACCCGACGCCGTCCCCACGTAGATGATCCCCACGTTGGCGGGGTGGACGGCGATCGACATCACGCGCCCGGACGTCATCGCCGGGCCGATGGCGCGTGCCTTGAGCCCGGCGAAAGCCTCGGCGGAGAACGGCGAGCGCGCCGCGGTGTCGGGACGCGCCGCGCGCCCTCCGGCGCGCTGGGCGAGGGCGGGAGTGCCTAACGCGACGAGGGCGATGGCGAGCGTGGGAAGGAGGCGCGGGAACCGCACGGGATGCTCCGAGGCGATGACGGGAAGGGACGCACGACGTCCAGGCGCCCCGGGACCTGGGCGAGGCGCCCCGACATTCTGCCCACCCGCGCACCGCGGCGCCAGCGTGTGGCACCAACGGCGGGCCCCCCGGGGCGCAATCTCCCTCGCCGCAAGGGGTCCGATTGGCCCTGCACGTTTCTATGTTGCCACAACGCCCGCCCCGATCGGGAATTGGTTCCACCGGAGTCGCGTTGCCGATGTCACCTCCCCCCTCGCCCTCGCCGTCAGGCGCCGCACGGCGCGCGCCGCGCCCTCGTCTCCTCGAGCGGGTACTCTATCCGTTTGCCGAGTTTGCCCGCATCGGCTCGCTCGGCGGGGTGGTGCTCCTCATCGTCACCGCCATCGCCCTGGCCTGGTCCAACTCGCCGTGGGGCGATGCGTACTTCCACCTGTGGGAGAAGAAGGTCTCGATCGGCCCCGCGGCCGACCCGCTGACCCTCTCCCTTCACCACTGGATCAACGACGCGCTGATGGTGGTCTTCTTCCTCCTCGTGGGGCTGGAGATCAAGCGCGAGTTCCTGGTCGGCGAGCTGGCCTCGGCGCGCCAGGCGGCGCTCCCGATCGTCGCCGCGATCGGGGGGATGCTCGTCCCCGCTGCCCTCTATGCCCTCGTGAACGTTGGTGGCGAGGGGAGCGCGGGGTGGGGGATCCCGATGGCGACCGACATCGCCTTCGCGCTCGGCATCCTCGCGCTCCTCGGGTCGCGCGTCCCCATCGGGCTCAAGGTCTTCCTTGCGGCGCTGGCGATCGTGGACGACCTGGGGGCGGTGCTGGTGATCGCCATCTTCTACACGGCGACGATCAAGTGGGCGGCGGTGATCGGGGCCGCGGCGTGCGTCGCCCTCCTCACCACGCTCAACATCCGGCGCGTGGGGGCGCTGACGCCGTACCTCGTCATCGGCGTCGTGCTGTGGTACTTCCTGCTGCGGTCGGGGATCCACTCGACGATTGCCGGGGTCCTGCTGGCCATGACCATCCCGACCAGCTCGCACCTCAACGCCGCCGAGTTCTCGGAGCGGGCGCGGGCCCTGGTGGACGACTTCGACCGCACCGAGACGGGAGACCTCCTGGTGATCACGAGCAAGGGGCAGCAGGAGGCGTTGCACCGGCTCGACGTGGCGGTGAGCGCGGTGAACGCCCCGCTGCTCAAGCTCGAGCACTCGCTGCACAACCTGGTGAGCTTCGCCATCATGCCGCTCTTCGCCTTCGCCAACGCCGGGGTCCGGTTGGGCGGGGTGGGTGATGCGCTGCTGAACCCCGTGGCACTGGGTGTCATGCTGGGGCTCGTGGTGGGGAAGTCCATGGGGATCACGGCGTTCAGCGCGCTCGCCGTTCGCCTGGGGATCGCGGCGCTCCCGGCCGGGGTCACGTGGCGCATGTTGCACGGGGCGGCGTGGCTCGGGGGGATCGGCTTCACGATGTCGCTCTTCATCGCCGAACTGGCCTTCGGCGAGGCGCCGCTCCTGGATGCGGCGAAGATCGGGGTCCTGGTCGCGTCGCTCGTCGCCGGCGGCGTGGGGTTCCTGCTCCTGCGGCGCCCCGGGTCGCCACGCGGACATGCCGTTGCCGAGGGTGCGCCTGACGACGGCGGAGGGGGCGAGGAGGGGGCCTCGGCGCCGTAGCCGCCGGGACGGGGGGCGATTTCGCGCATCGCCTCGACAAACCCCTGCGAGGGACGAGAGCTTTCGCGGATGCACGGAATCCCGCTCCTGCGCGACCTGGTGATCCTGGTCGCGGTGGCCGTCCCCGTCGTCGTCCTCGCCTATCGACTGCGCATCCCCAGCGTGGTCGGGTTCCTGGTCAGCGGCATCGCCATCGGCCCCACCGCGCTCGGGCTCGTGCGCGAGACGGAGTCGGTGGCGTCGCTGGCCGAGATCGGGGTCGTGCTGCTCCTCTTCGCGGTCGGGCTCGAGCTGTCGCTGTCGCGCATCGTGCGGATGGGGAAGCTGGTGCTGCGCGGCGGGGCGTTGCAGGTGGTGGGGACGATCGCGTTGGTGACGCTGATCGCGATGGCCTTCGGGGGCAACTGGCGCGAGGGCGAGCTGTTCGGCGCCCTCATCGCCCTCTCGTCGACGGCGATCATCCTCAAGGTCTACGCCGACCGCGGCGAGCTGGATTCGACGTACGGGCGCGTCGTGGTGGCGATCCTCCTCTTCCAGGACCTGTGCGTCGTCCCACTCATGCTCTTCCTTCCCCTGCTGGCGGGGAGCGGGGAGTCGGTGGGGACGATCGTGCGGAACGTGGCGGTGGCCATCGCGGTGACCACCGCGATGCTGGTGGTGGGGCGCTGGGTGGTGCCGCGGCTCCTTGCGCGCATCGCCGCGATGCGGAACCAGGAGATCTTCACGCTCGTGGTGGTGGCCATCGGCCTCGGCGCCGCCTTCGTGACCTCGTCGTTCGGCCTGTCGCTGGCGCTGGGGGCGTTCCTGGCGGGGCTCATCATCGCCGAGTCGGAGTTCGGGCTGCAGGCGCTGTCCGACATCCTGCCGTTCCGCGACACCTTCAGCGGGATCTTCTTCATCTCGGTCGGGATGCTCCTCGACCTCGACTACTTCGCCACCCACGCCGCCGCCGTCATCGGCGTCGCGGTGGGGATCATCGTCCTCAAGGGGTTGACCGGGTGGGCGGTGGTGCGGATGGTGCGCCGCTCGGACCGGGTGGGGTTCGTGGCCGGGATCGGGCTGGCGCAGGTGGGGGAGTTCTCGTTCATCCTGGCCAGCAGCGCCGTGGCGTTAGGCATCCTGAGCCAGGATCGCTACCAGCTCTTCCTCGGGGCGGCGGTCATCACGATGCTGGTCGCCCCCTTCGCGGTGGCTGCCGCCCCCGACCTGGCCGACCGGCTCTTCGCGCTCCGCGCCATGCCGACCATGGAGTTCGCCACGCGCGAGGTGCGCGCGGTGGGGCCGGTCACCGATCACGTGATCATCGTGGGCTACGGGCTCAACGGGCGCAACCTGGCCCGGGCGCTCCGGCGGGCCAAGGTTCCCTACGTCATCCTCGACTCCAACGGCGCGCTGGTCCGGCAGGCGCGCCTGGAGCGCGAGCCGATCTTCTTCGGCGACGGGACGCGCGCCGAGGTCCTCGACCGCGTCGGGCTCATGCGGGCGCGGGTGATCGTCTTCGCCATCGCCTCGATCGCCGAGGAACGGCGCGGAGTGGTGGTGGCGCGGCACCACAACCCCGACATCCACATCGTCACCCGCACGCGCTACGTGTCGGAGATTGCCGAGCTCCAGAAGCTGGGGGCCAACGAGGTCGTTCCCGAGGAGTTCGAGACGTCGCTGGAGATCTTCGCGCGCGTGCTGCGCCGCTACGACATCGCCCCCGCGCGCATCCGCGAGTCGGCCGAGGCGGCGCGTCGCGATCACTACGAGGTGCTGCGCGAGCGTGGGGCGACGGTCGCGCCGATGGACGAGGTGCTGTCGCGCATCGGGGCCCGGCTCGACCTCGAGGTCGTGGTGGCGCGCGCGGGTAGCGAGGCCATCGGGCAGACGGCACGCGCCCTCAAGCTGCGGACGCGGACCGGCGCCATCGCCGCGGCCGTGATCCGCCGCGGCGAAGGGATCTTCCAGCCGGTGTCGGAGATCGTCATCGAGGATGGCGACGAGATCGTCCTCATCGGCGAGTCGAAGGCGCTGACCGAGGCGGCGCTCCTGTTCCGACCGGCCACGCGCATGATGACCGCTGCGCACCCCGTCCCGCCGCGACCGACGGCGTAGCGTTCGGGAGCCATGCCCGCTTCCGCCCTCCCGTCGCGCGCGATCGTCTCCCCGGGAATACGGGCCATGGCGATCGGGGCGTGGTGGTTCGCGGTGATGGGGCTCTTCGTGAAGCTCGCGGGGCGGCGCCTCCCCTCGTCACAGATCGTCCTCGTTCGCGCGGCGCTCACGCTGGCCATGAGCTGGTGGGCGGTGCGCCAGGCGCGCGTCCCGAGCATCTGGGGGAACAACCGCCGCCTCCTCCTGGTGCGCGGTGCGCTGGGCGCCATCGGGATCAACTGCTTCTACTGGTCGCTGGTCCATCTTCCGCTGGGCGACGCGACGCTGATCCAGTACACCAACCCGGTCTTCGCGACGGTGCTGGCGGCGCTCTGGGTGGGGGAGCGGGTGCACGCCGGCGAGGTATTGTGCCTGGCGGCGGCGATGGTCGGGGTCGTCCTCATCACGCGTCCGGCCTTCCTGTTCGGGAGCGCGGCATCGCCCTACGACACGCGCGACGTGGCGATCGCCCTCCTCGGGGCGGTGAGCAGCGGCGCCGCCTACGCCGCGGTGCGCAAGCTGGGGACGGGCGAGCACCCGGCGGTGATCGTCTTCTACCTGCCGCTCGTGACCTTTCCCATCTCCATCCCCTTCGCCACGACGTCGTGGCTGCTGCCGCGCGGCGTGGAGTGGCTGCTGCTGCTCGGCGTCGGTGCCGCCACGCAGGCGGCGCAGGTGTACATGACCCGCGGGCTGCAGGCGGAGACGGCGGTGCGGGCGACGACCACCGGCTACCTGCAGATCGTCTTCGCGGGGATGTGGGGGGCGCTCTTGTTAGGCGAGCGGCCGTCGGCGTGGACGCTGGCGGGGGCGGCGGTGATCGTGGGGAGCGCGCTGGTGCTCGCCTTCGGCAAGGCGGGGGCGGGGGTGGGGGACGAGTAGGGACGGTTTCAGTAGTCCCCGTACATGCGGTCGTAGGCGGTTCACATATGCCAGCGTGCCGTGTACCCCGAGCAGGTGCGCTGGATCATCGTCTCGTACTCCGCATCCACATCTACACCCAGGTTGTTCGGTCGTGGCAGCGCCGGCGGATGGACGTTGTCGATAAAGACGGGGACCAGAAGCACAGAATCATACGCCACGAGATGCGTCTGGGCGCTTCCACGCAAGGGGAGCGAGCGGAAGAGCTCCAGTGTCTTCCGTGGCGCCGTACGGCTGTTCTCGCTAATCGCGAAGCTGAAATCGATGAGCAGCGATTCATCTCCGGACGAGAGACGCGGAAGAACGTCGCGTTCGAACTCGTCCTCGCGGTCACGATAGAACCTGTGCACCTGATCAGGAATGTTGAGAAACCGCTCGGCGGTTCCAATGAGTACTGTGGCAATCAACAGCGCTTCGGGCCTCGCACCCTGTACCGCGGCAACCACCTTCTTGAGATCATCGAAGCGATTCGTCGCGTTGCGGTGAGCCGTGATGACCGACTTGTTCTCGATGGCGATGCGCACCTTGGAGACGTCGGGCTTCCCTTCCGGATCCGGCTCGCCGACGAAGAGATCGACCTTTCGTTCGCGATCTCCGGGTGAGGAGACATTCTTCCAAACGCGGACTACTCCTCGATCGAGGTCCTTTCGAATAACTGGGCATCGCGCCCGCAAATCATCGAGAATACCGTCACTCACGATATCGGAGTGCGCTTCGAGCCGGTGGTTATGGTATCGTGCTCGGGCGATGAACTCGATCGCAGCGTCGAACGGCGTTCTCATGCGCAACTCACCGCCGCTTCTGTCAGCAGACTGTGGTCGACGGTGGGTGATGACACGACCTCCTGCGGGATTGGCAGCTGCTTCAATACCTGACTCTGCAACCTCAGAAAGCCCCCAGCGGCACGCTGGCAGTTTCTAGCCATCCAGGCGCGGGCTTCGCGCGAATTCAAGTACGAGGCCAGGGGTACCAGGTCCTCCGGATTCTTGGGCACGATGTAGTAGACGGAATGACGGGGCACGATCTCTCCGCTCCAGTCGATTATGAAGCTTGGGGACGCCGTTATGTCCTTGCAGAGGAGCTTGGGCTGCAGAATATCGGGGAGCACGCAGGCATCATGAAATGCATACCAGGGCTTCCGAGTGTTGCACGACCGTGCTTCAAGGCGGGTTCGGCGGGGCGGTGTGCCGAGATATGAACCCAGCGCACCAAGTGCGTGCTCGGGAAGCAGCCGACCCGTCTCGTCGTAGGGTACCAGGATTCTTGACCGCGTCGAGTGGAGTGGTGACTCAGTCAGCTCTCGTCCCGAAATGGTTGGGTGCGCGAAGTCCGCGATACTATCCGGTACTTCGTCCGTGCGAACCACGAAAACGGAATCCGCGCCGGTGGCCACCCCGCAGCTGACCCGGCGGGAAACGTCAGCCAATCGGATTCCGTCATGCTCTCCCCAGTCATCATTGAGAAGCGGAAGCCATGAGTCTCCGGTGCGAATCGATGCCGATCGCACACCGCCGTCCCGATCGTGTACTGTCGTGAGCCCGAGCGACGCGCCCGCTTGCACGGTGGTGACCAGCGGATAGGTAACCAGGTCGCCGAAGGTCGCCTCGCTCAGAAAATGGAGCTCCTCGATGGCGTACCTGTTGAGCAGGTTACGTAATGGCCGAGCGGTCTCGACGTAGAGGAACTTCTCCGGTGTGATGAATACCAGGCGCCCCCGCGGGCGCAATGCGCGAAGCGCTCGCTCGAAGAAGAGCAAGTACAAGTCGAACCGGCCACGCGCCGTAGCGAAGGAGGCCCGGTACTCCTCGCGCTCCTCCAGGCTCAAGCGCCCGATGGAGACATACGGCGGATTCCCAACGATATAGTCGTATTCGTCGTCGCTCGACCGGAGGAAGTCATCGCGCCGGATCTGCACGAAATCGAGCCCGGCAAACTTGCTGGCCGACTCTGCAGCACGAGCCGGATCCAGTTCAACTCCGACCATTCGCGGTGGTCGCCACCCGCGTTCACGGCAGTAGCGAAGAACCCCTTCGAGGAAGACTCCCTCCCCACACCCCGGGTCCAGCAGGGAGCTGGATGGATCGGGGGGAGTATCTCCGAAGAGTTTCGCAACCATCAGATCGACGGTTGTCGCGGGAGTCGGAACAAAGCCTTTCACGACGAACACCGCGGGCTAGGGCAATCAGGCAGTGGTGCCAAGGGCCGAATGGACCCCGAAATATGCCCCTTCGGAACGAAGGGATGCAATCGATCTCTACACACCTCCGTCCGGGTCGTCGCGGAGGTGAAGAGCACGGCCGGCAATAGACGCGCGGCCGTCACGGCACGATCGGCGCCCACTCCTTCCCCAACCGGCTCAGCATCCCCGCGTACAGCTCGATCGCGTTCCACAGGTTCTGCACGCGCAGGTTCTCGTTGGCCGCGTGCTGGTTGTTGTCGTAGTTGGCGATGGGGAGGGTGACCACGGGGGCGCCGAGCACCTTCGTGAACAGGTAGCTGGGCCCGCTCCCCCCCAGCGTGGGGACGAGGAGGGGGCGCTGCTCGGCGCCGTCGCTCACCGACGCGACCAGCGCCCGCCCGAAGGCGTCGTCCATGGACGAGCGCTGCGCCGGGTAGCCGCTCTCCCATTGCAGCCGCACCAGACGGGGGTAGGCGAGCCGGTCGCCCAGCGACGGGGTGTCGCTCACGATGTGCCACCCGGTGGCGCGCAGGTGGCGCTCCACCAGCTCGCGCACGCGCGCCGGCGTCTGGTTCGGGACCAGGCGGAAGTCGATGGAGGCGTAGGCCTCGGTGGAGATCGTGTTGGACCCCAGCTCCTGCACGCCGCCCACCCGGATGCCGCGCAGGTTGAGGGCGGGGCGCATGATGCGCTCGGCCAGGAGGGCGTTGTTCCCCTCGGTGCGGGCCAGCCCTAACGAGTGGCGCAAGGCGGAGTCGACGGGCGGGAGCCCGGCGATGGCCCGGCGCTCGGCGGCGCTGAGCGGGCGCACGTCGTCGTAGAAGTGCGGCACCAGGATCTCGCCGTCGTCGTTCCGCAGCCCCGCCAGGAGGTGCGTCAGCAGCATGCCCGGGTTGGGGGCCCAGTTCCCGTAATGCCCGCTGTGCAGGGGGCGGGTGGGGCCGAAGACGGTGATCTCGAGCCCCGTCACGCCGCGCAGCCCGAAGACGAGCTGCTGCGCCCCGCTCTGGTGCACCGGGCCGTCGCAGAAGAGCCAGGCGTCGGCCTTCAACAGCTCCTTGTACTTCGTCAGGATCGCCTCGAGGTGCCCCGATCCCGCCTCCTCCTCGCCCTCGAAGAAGAACTTGACGTTGAGCGAGGGCCCCGCGCCGCGCGACCGGAGGGCGTCGAGCGCGGTGAGCATGGCGATGATCGACCCCTTGTCGTCACTCGCCGAGCGGGCGTAGACGCGGGCCTCGCCATCCACGCGCTGGCCGTCGGCGGGAAACGGGATGTCCTTCCCGCCCAGGTACAGCGCCTTGTCGCGCAGCACCGGCGTGAAGGGCGCGCCCCCCGTCCACTGCTTCGGGTCCACCGGCTGGCCGTCGTAGTGGGCGTAGAGGATGATCGTCCGGGTGGCCCCCGGGACGATGATCTCGCCGTAGACCGACGGCGGCCCTCCCGGGACCTCGAGGAGCCGGGTCGTCGCCCCGCGCCGGCGCAGCATTTCCACCAGCGCCGCCGCATTGCGGCGGATGTTGACGCTGTCGCTCGCCACGTTAGGCAGCGAGAGCAGGGCGGTGTATTCGCGCAGGATTGCCGCCTCGTTGGCCTCGCGGAAGGCGCGGGCCGCCTGGCGCGCCGCGCGGCCGTCGAGCTCCTGCGCGGCGGCCGGTGGCGCCAGCGCCGCGAGCGCCGCCAGCGTCGCCATTGCCGCCAGCAGCAAAGCGACGCCGCCAGGCGCCCGGCTCGTCCCCATCACCCGCGTCGACCAGGCTCGCATGTGCATCTCCTCATGTGACAATGAAACAGGCCGCCCGAAGCTGTCCGGGCGGCCTGCGCGATGGAAGGGGCGATCGCTCGCCAATCGTCGCTACGCGCGCTTCCTGATCTCCATCGTCCCGTTGCCGGTGTGCATCCGGAGCAGGCGCCCCCCGTTCCCGATGGTTCCGCGAAGGCGCGACGGCGTCAGGCGCCCCTTGATGGTGATCGGAAAGTCGGTGGTGACGCGCCCGTTTCCGGAATTCGCCTCCACTTCGGCGGAGAAGTCGGCCGGGACCTCGACCACGATGCGCCCGTTCCCCGACGAGAACTCGAGGTCGCCACTGCCGGTCAGGCGCTCCATCGAGACACGGATGTCGCCGTTCCCCGACGAGGCGCTCACCGGGCCGTTCACCGTCCCGATCGTCACGTCGCCGTTCCCCGAACGGGCCTTGACCGGGCCGCCGGTGCCATCCACCGTCACCTCGCCGTTCCCGGTGGATGCGTCGACGCTCCCGCTCACCCCGCTCACCTTCACCCGCCCGTTCCCGCTCCTGATCCGCGCCTCGGCGAGCGCAGCGGTCGCGGCGATGTCGCCATTCCCGCTCGTGGTTCGGAGCCTGGTCCCGCGCGGGACCTTCACGGTGATCGCGAGCTTGATGGAGCGATTGCCCCGCGTCCAGCGTGAGCGCGATTCGGTGTTCAGCCCGTCGGCATCGCACTCGTCGTCTTCGGACATCACGGCGCAGATCGTGACGCCCCCGGCATCACGCAGCACCACGAAGCCCACGTCTTCCAGCTCGCCGCGCCGCACGTCCTTCTCGGCGCGGAACTCCATCGTGTTTCCGCTCCCCTCGGTGATGGTGATGTCGCCGATGGCGGCGTAGATGTTCACCACACCGCCGGCCGCAACGCGCTCGCTGACGGAAAAGGTGCGTTCGCTGCGCCCCTGGATCTGCTGGGCGGCGAGGGTGACGGGGACGCCGACGAGGAGGGTCGCGGCGATGGCGGATATCGAGAGACGCTGGCGCATCATTGGAGGGGTGCGGGTACGCCAGATGTGACAACGCCGGGCCCGGAACGGTTTGAGGCGCGGCCGCGTGACCGTGCACGCAGCCGCGCCTCCTCCAATCTCCGCCGAGCCTCTCCGCCGGCGCTCGGCTCACGCAGCCCCACCGGCGCCGCGCGGGGCGTCCGGCGGCGACAGTGCGGCGCCGCCAGGATCGCTCAGCCGGCGACCTGCTTGGCTTCGGCCGGCGTCTGGATCTGGATCTTCCGCGGCTTGGCCGCCTCGGACTTCGGGATGCGGACGGTGAGGACCCCGGCGTCGAAGGTGGCCGTGATGTCGTCGCCCGCCACGTGCTGCGGGAAGCGCAGCGAGCGCGTGAACGTCCCCCAGTCACGCTCGGCGAAGAATACGCGGAGCTCTCCCTTCTCGGGGGCGACGAAGCCGCGATCGCGCTGGCCGCGGACGGACAGCGTGTTCCGTTCGAAGTTGATGTCCACGTTCTCCGGCTTCACGCCGGGGAGGTCGAGCTGGACGACGTACTCGCCCTCCGTCTCCCACGCATCCAGTTCGGGGACCCAGGAGGGCTGGGCGGGGGCCTGGCCGAGGGCTTCCGGCGTGCCGTTCACGAAAGCCTGATCCATGGCCCGGCTCAGGGTGACCATCCGATCGAGCATCGAGTTGAGGGGCGTCAGGGTGACCATACGAATTCCTCCGAATGGGAAATGGGTGATGCGAGAGAAACTCGCGCTGCCCATGCCGACGCACCCAGCGTGCCGCCCTAAGCTGGCCAGATTGAACGAGTTGGGACGATCAGGGCTGCACGGTCGACAGAACCCCTGTCAGGATGGCAAGCGTCGCTCCGCTCACCGGGCACTCCCCAACGCCCGTCCCCCGTCCCCCGTCTCTCGTCTCCCGTCTCCTCAGAACACCACCTCCTGCGGCTTGGCGTCCTCGCGCACGAAATACATCGAGTACCGCTTCTCCCCCGGCATCTTCAGCAGCGTCACGATGTTTCGCTGGTCGGTGAAGTGCTCGAACAGGAGTCCGACCCGCATCGAGAGGGATGTGACGGGGGAGGGGGCAGTGAGCTCGACCAGGTACCACCACATCTCCTGGTCGGTGACGTCCATGTCCTTCCCCGACTGGATGACGCGGGGTGCCAGGCGCCTGCCATTGGCGGTGACCGGGACGTGGGCGTCGAAGTACGAGGCGAAGGCGGTGTCGGCGACGGCCATCCCGGGGGCGACCTTCAATGCCGGGTTGTGCGCGTGCACCTGGAGCGCCTTCTCCAGGTCGTCGTGAAAGAGTCGCACGCGAAAGATGACGCTCGCCCCATCCACTACCACGCGGGAGTAGGTGAGGTGGATGTCGTGTGGCGGCACGGGGGCGAGCGGTGCGGGGGCGAGCCGCGCGCGAGCCGCGGGGGTTGTGGGAGCCGCGGGGGCCGCAGGTGTGCGCGGTGGCGAGGGCGCAAGGGCGCGGGCGATAGCCGGGACCACGAGGCTCGCGCCGAGCGCAGCGTACAGGAGGGGGCGAAGTGCCCGGCCGAAGGCGAGCACCGGGGGGGTGCGCGGCTGGCCGCTTCGGGCGAGTGCCGCGGTGCCGCGCGGCGCGCTAGGATAGTCGAGGCTGTTCACGTTGGGATGCAGGAGACACGGAGTCGTTACCCCATGGCGGAAGATAGGTTGTCCGGCGCCGTCGGCCTGATGGTCGCGGGGACCCTGGCCCTTGCCCCCCTGCCGACGGCGGAGGCGCAGGGACGCGATAGCGTGGCTCGCCCGCTGCAGGCGGTGCGCGTCACCGTCTCTCGCGAGTCGTCGCGCTCGGTCCTCGACCTCCCCTTCGGCGTCTCGCGCCTGGAGGTCGACTCGGCGCGGACGGGGATCCGGCGGGGTTCGCTGACCGAGCTCCTCCTCGTGGTTCCGGGGGTCGTGGTGTCGAACCGGCACAACCCGACGCAGGACCCGCGGCTGGCGGTCCGAGGTTTCGGATCGCGTTCGGCGTTCGGCATTCGTGGCGTGCGCGTGGTGCGGGATGGGGTGCCGTTGACGCTTGCCGACGGGCAGACGGCGGTGGACTTCGTCGACCTGGAGGCGGTGGGGAGCGCCGAGGTGATGCGCGGCGCGGCGGGCGCGCTGTATGGCAACGCCTCCGGCGGGGTGCTGGAGCTCAAGAGTGCGCCGTATGCGTCGCGCGGGTTCTCCCCGTCGTTGCGATACGTCGCGAACGCCGACGCCCACCGCTGGTCGGCGGCGGGGAGCGGGAGCTCCGGATCGTTTGGGTGGCGGGGGACGCTGACCGGGAACCGGAGCGACGGGCCGCGCGACTATTCAGCGGCTCGCTCCACCGGCTTCTTCGGCGACGCCGGCTGGCGCGGTGCCGCCGGGACGCTGCGCGCGCAGTTCACCTGGTACGATTCGCCCAAGGCGGAGAATCCCGGGGCCGTGACCGCCGCCGAGCTGCGCGACACGCCGGCGGTGGCCGATTCGCAGAACATCCGCAAGCGCGCCAGCAAGACGGTGGGGCAGAAGCTCCTCTCGCTCACGGGGGAACGGACGTGGGATGCCGGGGGGGCCAGCGTGACGCTCTTCAGCGGGTGGCGCGACCTGTACAACCCGCAGGCCTTCGCCATCGTCGGCTTCGACCGGCGCACGTTAGGCGCGTCGGCACGGGTGGAGCAGCGCGGGATGGTGCGGCGCCACCTGTGGCGCCTCACCTTCGGGAGCGACGTGCAGTCGCAGGGCGACGACCGGCGCAACTTCGTCAACTGTGCGGGGCTCACCGGGGCGGGGCGTCCGGCGGCCACCTGCCCCACGCTGGCCGACCGCGGCGCCGAGACGATCCACCAGGAGGAGAAGGTCGCGAGCGCGGGGGTCTTCGCCCGCGGCGAGGTGAACCGCGCCGCCCTCACCGTCACGGGGACGCTGCGCGGCGACCGGACCACCTTCACCGTGCGCGACTACCGGGCGACATATGCCACCGGGGGAGCGGTGCAGTCGCGCTCGATGGGGGCGGTGACGCCGATGTTCGGGGTCGCCTACCGCGTGCGCCCGGCGTTCTCCGTCTACGCCAACGTTGCCAGCTCGTTCGAGACGCCGACCACCACGGAGCTGGCCAACCGCCCCGACGGCTCGGCGGGGCTCAACCGCGACCTCGAGCCGCAGCGCGGGCGGACGCTGGAGACGGGGGTGAAGGGGGTGGTGGGGGGGCGCGTCTTCGTGGACGTCGCGCTGTTCGACATCGCGACGCGCGACGAGCTGATCCCGTTCGAGATCCCCAACAGCGGGGGGCGGCGGTACTTCCGCAATGCGGGCGCGACGCAGCGGCGTGGCGCCGAGCTCGGCGTGACCGCGTCGTTAGGCGCGGTGGAGCTCGGGGGGACGCTCACGCGCCTGGCGTACACGTACGAGGAGTACCGGGTGGGGGCCACGCGCCTGGACGGCAAGGACGTCCCCGGGGTGGCGCCGATGACGGCGTCGCTCTTCGCCACGGCGCGGCGGCGGCTCGGGTTCGCGACCCTCGAGATGCAGCAGGCATCGCGCACCGCCACCGACGACGCCAACGCGAACCACGCCCCCGGGTGGGTGCTCTGGAACGCCCGCGCGGGATTGGCGCCCGGCAACCGCTTCGGGATCGAGCCGGTGGTCGGCGTCGAGAACCTCTTCGGTCGCCACTATGCGGCCAACATCGTGACCAACGCGACGCGCGGGCGGTACTTCGAGCCGGGGGCCGGGAGACGGGTGTATGTGGCCGTCAGGGTCGGGCGGTAGGGCCGCCGGGGGCGGGCGAGAGGGGGGACGGGAGACGGGAGATGGGAAGGCGGGGCGCCGTTAGGCGCCCCGCTTGGCCATCACCGCCATGTCGGCGTGGGCGTAGCCGGCGGCGATGAGCTGGTCCATGCGCGCGGCGATGGCGGCGATGACGGGCATCGGCTCGTCGCCCGCCGACTCCAGCATCAATCGCGCGTCCTTGCGCGCCACCTGCAGCTCGAAGAGCGCCTCGTAGTCCTCCTCGAGGATCTTCTTCGAGCGGGTCGTGAACGTCCCCTCCGGCTTGAAGCGTGAGAAGAGCGCCCACGCCTCGTTCCGGTCCACCTCGAGAGCGTCGGCCATGTGGAAGATGTCGGCCATCGTGGCCGACATCGCCAGGATCATGAGGTTGCCAAACAGTTTGTAGCAGGCGGCGAGGTCGGGGCGCTCGCCCACGTACCACAGGTCCTTCGTCATCCGGGCCAGCGCCTCGCGCACGAGGTTGAAGCGTCCCTCGGGGCCGGCGACGAGCATGTGCCCCCCGATGTTGCGGGCCGCCATCGGCGACATGAAGACCGGGGCGTGCAGGTAGCGGACCCCCTCGTGCTCCAGCCGTTCGCAGCGCGCTGCCACCAGCGCGGGGCGGTTGGTGGTGTGATCGACGACGATCGACTCGGCGCTGAGCCCGTCGCGCATGGCCTCGATCGTGGCGTCGACCGAGGCATCGTCGAGGAGGACCAGGTGCACGCGCGTCGCCCCCTTCACCGCGTCGTCCGGCGAGTCGGCGACGATCGCCCCCTTGGCCGCCAGCGGCTCGGCCTTTTCGCGCGTCCGATTCCAGACCGTGAGCTTCACGTTGCCCCGGGCGAGGATGCCCTCGGCGAAGCCGGTGCCCAGCAGTCCGGTTCCCATCAATGCGACTGATTCCACGACGACTCCCTCACGAGCGGCAGAGATAGACGTCGGGAAGTCTAGCGACTAGACGTGGTGAACGGTCGGGGATGGCGAAAATGAACGGCGCCGTCCTCGCGGGCGGCGCCACTCCCATCTCCCGTCTCCCGTCTCCCGTCCCTAGTCCGACACCGTATTGCGCTTGACCCACGTGTTGTTGGAGCGATCCACGTCGGCCAGCACCTCCTTCGGGTCGAGCACGACCTGCGTGACGACCTTCTTCGTAAAGAAACCGTAAGTGAACTGCAGCTCGTTGCGGCGCCACACGTCGGCGGGGAGCTTCACCAGCTCCGTGGTCCCGTCGTCGAAGGTGAGCTCGATCTGGAGCGGGAGAACGAGCCCGCCCTTGTTCTCGATCTTGATGCGGTAGTACGTCTCGCCGGCCCTGGCCGGCCCCAGCAGCGAGTCGCCCGCCTGGGTTTCCACGCTCCCGATCGCCTGGTCGTTGGCGTAGGTGGTGTAGAACCAGCCGCGCCAGAAGTGGTTGAGCTGCTCGCCGGCGCCGTCCTCGATGGAGCGGAAGAAGTCGGCGGGCTGCGGGTGCTTGAACATCCACTTGCGCGAGTACTCGCGGAATGCCTCGTCGAAGAGCGAGTCGCCCAGGATCTGCTCGCGGAGCATGACGAGCCCGGCGGCCGGTTTGGAGTAGCCGTTGTTGCCGAACTGCGTCTGGATGTCGTTGGACTCCGTCATGAGCGGGACCTGCGCGTCCTGCTTCATGTAGCCGACGATGTTCCGGGCCGGGCCGCGCTGCGACGGATAGTTGGGGTCCCAGTCCCGCTCGGCGTAGTACTGGAGGAACGAGTTGATTCCCTCGTCCATCCAGGTCCACTTGCGCTCGTCGCTGGCCACGATCATGGGGAACCAGTTGTGGCCGACCTCGTGGATGGTGACCGAGATGAGGGCGCGGGCCAGCCCGGGGGTGACCTTGCCGTCCGGGGTGGGACGGGCGCCGCAGAAGGCGATCATCGGGTACTCCATCCCGAAGACCGGGCCGTGCACGTTGACCGCCTTGGGGTACGGGTACTCGAACGACATCCGCCCGTAGGTCTTCATCGTCTGGGCGATCGCCTTGGTGCTGACGGAGTCCCAGAGCGGCATGGCGTCGCGCGGGTACAGCGAGTGGAGCTCGATGGGCTTGTCGGCGGGGCGGTAGCGGAAGCCCATCGCGTCCCACACGTACGTCTTGCTCGAGACCCAGGCGAAGTCGCGCACGTTCTCGGCCCGGAAGTGCCAGGTGAGGGGACCGGTCCCGGCGGGGCGCGTCTCGGGGCGCATGACCTCGTCGGGCGCAACGATGAAGACCGGCGTCTCGCTCGTCCATGCCTTCGCCAGGCGCTGCTGCTGGGTGGCGGTGAGGACCTGCGCGGCGTTGGCGAGGACGCCGGTGGCGTTGACGATGTGGTTGCGCGGGACGGTGAGCTCGACGTCGTAGTTGCCGAAGTTGAGGTAGAACTCGCCCTGGCCCAGGAACTGGTCGGTGGCCCACCCGTTGACGTCGTCGTACACGGAGGCGCGGGGGAACCATTGCGCCAGTTCATAGAGCCAGCCGTCCTTGACCAGCTCCTTGGCCCCGCGCCCGTTGCGCCCCCCTTCGGGGATGAGGTTGTTCCAGTCGATCTCGATCACCGCCGCCTGCCCGGTGGAGATCGGCGCCGCCAGGTGCACCTTCATCACCGTCCCGTTGATGATGTAGCGGGCGTCGCGCTTCACCCCCTTGGCGTCCACCACCTGCACGCGGGTGAGCTTGTAGCCGCCGTCGAAGGCCTCGGGGGCCAGGAAGCGGCGCGCCTGCTCGGGGATGCGCGTGGGAAGGGCCTGCTCCACCAGCGCCGCCCGCGAGTCGGGACGGTCGATGTTCTGGTCCAGCTGGAACCAGACGTACGAGAGCACGTCCGGCGAGTTGTTGCGATAGGTCACCCGCTCGCTTCCGGTCACCGCGTGCCGCACGGTGTCGAGCGTGGCCTTGATGGCGTAGTCCACCTGCTGCTGCCAGTACTTGGGCCCGGGCGAACCGGCGGCATTCCGGTACTCGTTGGGGTCCGGCCATTCCTCGATGGCGCGGAACGACGACTGGTTGGTCTTCCGGTCCTTCGCGTTCACCCAGTTCTGGGCGTGCGCGGCGGGGGCGATCAACGCGAGGGAGATGAAGACGAGAAGACGGGAAGACGGGAAGACGAGGAGATGGGTTCTCATTGAACCGAGGAAAGGGGATGAAGAGACGACGGTCATTCTCTCTGGCAGGCGGTCACGCATGGCGGCTCATCCTGATGGCATCCTGTCCACGATCATCCGCAGTCCGGCCAGGACGATAAGGAGCGACAGCCCGGTCGCCCAGCGGCGCCGTGCCACCCCGGCGACGTCGCAAGCCAGGGCCCCCGCCAGCAGGACGCAGGCGACGATGGCCAGCTGCCCGATCTCGAGCCCGACGTTGAACGCGAACAGGGGGAGGAGGATGCTCTCCTCTCCCCCCAGGATCGCCCGCAGGAAGTTGGAGAAGCCGAGTCCATGGATAAGCCCGAAACACCCGGCAAGGATGTACAGGAGTACATGACGCTCGGGTGAATAGCCCTCGCCGCTGCGCTCGGAGCGGGTCCGGGCAATCATGGAATACCCGGCCGTGAGGACGATGGTGATGGGGATGAGGAGCTCGATGGTGGGGGCGTGCACGCGGACCAGCCGCAGGGTGGCCAGCACCAGCGTCACCGAATGCCCGACGGTGAAGGCGGTCACCAGCCAGAGGAGCCGCCTCCAGTCGCGCAGCGCATAGCCGGCGGTGAGCGCCACGACGAAGAGGATGTGGTCGTAGCCCGCGAGGTCGGCGATGTGGCCGACGCCGAGGCGGAAGTAGGTCAGGAATTCGGAGGTCATGCGAACCGGGGGTGCTTGCCGAACGATAGCGGGTGCAAGAAGTCGTTAACACTCGCCATGTCCGGGAGTCCAACGGCTGTCCCCAGAGACGTGTCACCAGAGGTCCAACTCGTGCAGACATTTGCAGGCCCCTTCGTCGCGCGACTCCTGCGCCGGGCCGTGTTCGCCTTCGCCGTCGTCGTCCCGGTCTCCGCCCGCGCCCAGATGGGCGCCACGACCGACATCATCACCGGCACGGTCACGCGTGCGGAAGTGAACACGCCGATCGAGGCGGCCAACATCGAGGTGATGTCGATCGAGACGAACGTGACGCGCCGGGTGCGGACCAACGCCCAGGGGCGTTTCACCGTGCTTTTCCCAGATGGAGGGGGACAGTATCGCGTCACTGCACGAGCACTTGGCCTTGCACCAGCGACAGTAATGGTGGTTCGCCAGGCCGACGAGGACCGGCTGGTCGTCAACATCAAGATGACGACCAACCCGACCGTCCTCGCCGCCGTCACCGTCCAGGCCCGGCAGAACGTCCCGCGCGAGGGCGACCGCCCAGCCCCCGGTTCCGTCGAACGGGCGATGAACACCGACCAGGCGGCTCGCCTCCCCCTCGACGCGTCGGACCTGACCCAGCTCGCCCTCACCGCCCCGGGCGTCGTCAGCATCACCGGGAGCGACAGCACGGCCGCCGGCTTCTCGGTGGCCGGCCAGGCGCCGACGGCCAACAACATCACCCTCGACGGCCTCTCCTTCGGCTCGGCGCAGGTCCCGCAGGAGGCGGTGCGCACCTCGCGCGTCATCACCTCGGGCTACGACGTGGCGCGGGGGCAGTTCTCGGGGGGGCAGATCGCCTCGACCACCCGAAGCGGGACCAACACCCCGCAGGGGAACTTCACCTACTCGCTCCGCGACCGCAGCCTGGCGGTCGAGGGCGAGGAGGCATCGCCCGCCTCGCAGGGCTTCAACCAGAACCAGCTGTCGTTGGGAGTCGGTGGCCCCATCGTGAAGGACAAGCTCTTCGTCTTCGGCGCCCTCCAGCTGCGTCGTCGCGAGGACGTCATTCCCAACCTCGGCAACGCCGACGCCACCACGCTCTCGCGCTTCGGCGTCGCCCCCGACTCGGTGGCTCGTTTCTTCGACCTCGCTTCGGCGGCCGGGATCGCCCCACGCGGGATCCTCGCCAACGATCGCACGGGCGACAACGTCTCCGGGATCGTCCGTTTCGACTATCTCACCGACGGCGGGCAGTCGCTCTCCATTCGCGGCGACTACAACTACAGCAACTCCGACCCCACGCGCATCGGGACGCTCTCGCTGCCGCAGACCGGCGGCGACTCGCGCAACTGGGGGGGAGGGATGGCGGCGACGCTCACCTCGAACATCGGCGGGCGCTTCCTGAACGAGCTCAAGGTCTATGGCGCGGTGAGCAAGAACGCCGGCAACCCCTTCATCACCCTCCCCTTCGGGCGGGTGCAGGTCTCCTCGGACCTGGGGGGAGGCGAGACGGGCGTGTCATCGCTGACCTTCGGCGGCAACACCGGGCTCCCGCAGGCGGGGAAGACCAACACCTTCGAGGCGACCAACGAGACGTCGTGGCTCTCCGAGGGGGGGGCGCACCGCTTCAAGCTGGGGGGGCTGTTCAACGTGCAGTCCTTCGAGCGTGACGTGACCACGAACCGGTGGGGGACCTTCTCCTTCAACTCGCTGGGCGACTTCGCGGCGGGGACGCCGGCCACCTACACCCGCACCCTCACGCCGCGCCTGCGCGAGGGGGCAGGGGCCAACGCGGCGGTGTACCTGGGCGACACGTGGCGCGTGAGCCGCGCCTTGCAGCTCACGGCCGGCGCCCGCGCCGAGGGGTCGTACTTCGGCTCCACCCCCGCCTACAACCCGGCGGTGGCGCAGGCCTTCGGCTTCCGCACCGACGAGGTCCCGACCGAGTTCCGCGTGAGCCCGCGCATCGGCTTCACCTATTCGTTGGGCCTGCCGGAGCAGGGGCGCTTCGCCCCGCCGTCGTGGATCATCCGCGGCGGGATCGGCGAGTTCCGCTCGGCGCCGTCGATCGGCCTCGTCGCCTCGGCGGCCGGCGCCACCGGGCTCCCCGACAACGAGTCGCAGCTGGTCTGCATCGGCGCCAACGTCCCGGTCCCCGACTGGAACCTGTACGCGCAGGACCAGGGATCCATCCCGATGCAGTGCGCCAGCGGGGGAAACCAGTACCTCCCGACGTCGCTCCCCAACGTGACGGTCTTCGCCAACGACTTCGCGGCGGCGCGCTCCATCCGGAGCTCGCTCGGCGTCCAGAAGCGCTTCGCGCAGCGCTACAACTTCAACCTCGACTTCCAGTACGCCCGCGGCGTGGCCCTCACCGGCTACACCGACGTCAACCTGCGCAGCACGCCGCAGTTCACCCTCGCCGCCGAGGGGGGGCGCCCGGTCTATGTCGACCCGGCCACCATCGTCCCGACGACCGGCGCCACCTCGGTGCTCGGCTCGCGCAAGAACGGGAGCTTCGGGCAGGTCCTGGCCACCGGGTCGGACCTGGCGAGCGACTCGAAGCAGGTCACGATGTCGTTAGGCGGCATCACCGGGAAGGGGGCGATCTTCAACGTCTCCTACACCTGGGGGCAGACGGTGGACCAGGGGGCGAACGGGATGGGCGGGGGCGGGCCGTTCGGCGGGATGTTCGGCGGCGGCGGCTCGTTCGGGAGCCCGACGACCGTCGGCAACCCCAACGTCCGCGAGTGGGCGCCCAGCAACTTCGACCGCCGTCACACCATGGTGGGGACGGTCACCTACCCCTTCAGCCAGGCCATCGAGGTCACCGCCTTCGGCCGCCTGAGCTCGGGGTCGCCCTTCACCCCGATCGTGGGGAGCGACATCAACGGTGACGGCGCGCGCAACGACCGCGCCTTCCTCTTCGACCCGGCCAGCACCGCCGATGCGCAGGTGGCGTCGGGGATGCAGTACCTGCTGGCCAACGCCCCGGATGCGGTGCGGTCGTGCCTCCGCGGCCAGCTGGGGAGCGCCGCCGGGCGCAACTCGTGCCGCGGCCCGTGGCAGCCCTCGCTCGACCTGCAGCTCAACTGGCGCCCGAACTTCCTCGGGCTCAACCGTCGCCTGGCGGTGTCGGTGATGACGGTGAACGCGTTAGGCGGCCTGGACCAGCTGCTGCACGGGAGCGACAACCTGCGCGGGTGGGGGCAGTACCGCGGCACCGACAACACGCTGCTGTACGTACGGGGCTTCGACCCGGTCACCCAGGCGTACAAGTACGAGGTCAACGAGCGCTTCGGCGCCAACCGCGCCGGGCAGAACGGGATCACCCTGCCCTTCCAGCTCGGGATCCAGGCGCGCTACACCCTGGGCCCCGATCGCTTCCGCGACATGATTCGCGGGATGATCGCCGGCGGTGGGCGCGGCGGCCCGGGTGGTCCCGGTGGCTTCGGCGGTCCCGGGGGGCAGCCTGGCGCTCCCGGCGCTGGCGGCCCCGGCGGCTTCGCGATGGGGGGGATGAACGCCAACCCGGTCCAGTCGATCATCGCCCTCAAGGACTCGATCGCCCTCACCGCGGAGCAGCTGGCGAAGCTGCAACCGTTGAGCGACACGCTCGCCGCCCGCAACAAGGCGCTGGGCGAGGAGTTCCAGAAGCTCATGAAGGACGCCGGCGCCAACCCCGACATGGGGGCGCTCTTCGGGCGCATCCGGCCGAAGATGGAGGCCGCGCAGCGCGAGCGCGCGGCCACGCTCAGGCACGTGCAGGAGATCCTCACCCCCGAGCAGTGGGCGAAGGTTCCCGAGCGCGTCCGCAACCCGCAGGCGGGGCCGGGAGGGGCGCGCCGCCCGCCGGGAGATCGTTAGGCAGGCCACGGGGGCTCGCACTTACGGGGCGCCCGGCCGGGATGGCCGGGCGCCCCGTGTCGCATCGGCACCCCGCCATCAGGGGGGCGGCGCCCAGGGGTTCGAGAAGCGCCGGTCGGTGAGGAGCGACGAGTCGCTCAGGGCACGCAGGAAGGCGACCAGGTCGCCCTTGTCGCGGGCGGTGAGGGCGTGCGGGACGATGCGCGGGTCCTTCCGCGGGCTCAGCGCCCCGTCGCCGGCCAGCGGTCCCGACGCCACCAGTCGCCCGCCGCGCGCGTAGTGCTCGACGACGTCCTCGAGCGATCCGATGCTCCCGTCGTGCATGTAGGGAAAGGTGAAGGCCAGGTTCCGCAGCGACGGGATGCGGAAGCGCCCCATGTCCTCGGCGCGCCCGGTGCGCCCGATGAGCCCCGGGTTGTCGGGAGGGTAGCTCCCGTCGCCACCGATGTTGTACAGCCCGTTGTTGGCGAAGGGCGACGGAGGGGGCGCGTCCAGGTCGAAGCTCGTGGCGGCGGAGAGGAGCGTTCCGCCGTGGCACTCCGCGCACCCGAGCGCCGGCGAGGCGAAGAGCGCGGCGCCACGGATCGCAGCGGCGCCGACGGCCCCCGTCTCGCCGCGCTGGTAGCGGTCCCAGGGCGAGTTGCCGGTGATGATCGTGCGCTGGAAGGCCGCCAGCGCCTTGGTGACGTTGGCGACCGAGACCGGTTCGGCGTCGGACGGGAACGACGCGGCGAAGAGCTGGCGATACAGCGCGACCGCGCGCAGGCGCGAGACGAGCTCGCCCTCCAGTCCCTTGAGCCCGAGCTCCACCGGCCGGTCGCCGAACATCGGGACCAGCGCCTGCTGCTCGAGGGCCGGGGTCACGGGGTCGACCCAGTTGAAGACGCGCGCGTAGGCGCTGTTGGCCAGGCCGATCGAGTTGCGGGGGTGTGGCTCGCCGGTGCTCCCCAACGAGATGTTGCGGGCGTCGGCGAAGCCGAACTCCTGGCGGTGGCACGAGCTGCACGCGAAGGCGCCGTTGCCCGAGAGGCGCGTATCGTAGAACAGCCGACGTCCCAGCTCCACCTTGGCGGGCGACATGGGGTTGTCGGGCGGGATGGGCGGAGGGGGCCAGCCAGGGGGGAGATTCCACTGGAAGGCGGTAGGGTCTCCCGAGATGGGGGCCACGACCTGGTGCCCCTCGCCCGCGCAAGCGCTCGCGAGCACGGCGGCGGCCGTGGTCGCCAGCGCCAGCCGCACGCGCCCGTGCATCGCACGCGTCGTCACGTCACTCACCTGCAGCATCTCCTTTGGTCCAGGCGCCGGGTACGGTGACGGGGTGGGCACCACCCACATCACTCGCCGCACGCACGTCGCTCCGGTACAAGCTCGCGAGCGGGAGGCGAAGGTCAAGCGAGGCGTGGCGCCTCGCGCTGGCTTCCGTGCGGTCCCGCGGCAATACTTTCGGCAGGTGCGGCGGATGGCAGTGGTGGGGGCAAGATCAACATCGTTCGCGTCGTCCCGGCTTTCACCCGCTTTCCCGCGTACGCATGCCCGCGTCCAGACGACGTCGCTGCACGCAGCTCCTTGCCGGATTGGCCCTGCTCGCGGGGTGTGGGCACGGCCGCTCCCTTCCAGACGACGAAGCGAAATCGGGGTCGGTCGCCGATTCGGTGCGCGTGGCGCCGACGATCGAGACGTATTACCTGGCCGAGAACTCCGGGGCGGCCATGGCGGTGCGGCACCCGGGGGTGCTGTACACCATCAACGACTCGGGGAACGATCCCGTCGTCTACGCGGTCGATACGACGGGGAGCGGGCGCGGGCGCTGGACGCTGCAGGGGGCCGCCAATCGCGACTGGGAGGCCATCGCGGTGGGCCCCTGTGCGGGGGCGCACGCGCCGGCAGCGAGCTGCATCTACGTCGGCGATGTGGGCGACAACGGGCTCGAGCGTCCCACGGTCAGGATCTACCGCACCCCTGAACCCGACTCGCTCGGGCCGGACATCGTGACGACGCGGGCAGTGGACTCGGTCGTGGTGCGGTACGAGGACGGGCCGCACAACGTGGAGGCGATGTACGTTGCCCCTGACGGTTCCGTCGTCCTGATCACCAAGGAACGGAGGCGGAAGGGGACGACGGAAACGCGTCCCACGCTCATGTTCCGGGTGGCCCCGTCGGCATGGGACACGACGGGGATCGCCCCGGCCGTGCTCGTCGATTCGCTCCCCATCCTCCCGCGCGCCGCCACCTCGCACCAGGTCACCGATGCCGCGCTCGCCCTCGATGGGCGCACGCTCGCGGTGCGTACCTACGCCCAGGTCTTCCTGTTCACCGTCGACCCGGCCACCGGGCTCCCGGCGGCGGGGGACGCGTACACCGTGTGCGACGTTCGCGCACTGGGCGAGCCGCAGGGCGAGGGGGTGGCGTTCGTGGCCCGCCGCGGGACCAGTGCACGCCTCGTCCTCACCAGCGAGCGCGAAGGCCAGCCCCTCCGCCTGGTGAGCTGCGCGATCCCGCCGCGTTAGGCCTCACTCGTACAGCAGTGCCTCGCGCACCTGGCCCGCCCACGCCGTGGCCGCGGTCCACTGGCGCACCAGGGCCGGCGTCACCGGCGACGACAGGTCCAGGAGCCGGGGGGCGACATGCCGCACGCCGACGATCCGCGCGAAGTGATCGTCGCCCCCGGGGTTGGCGGCCGTGCGATACGGGGCCCACGCGAACTCGCGGGGGTGCGCGCGCACGACGGCGGCCAGGAGGGCGAGCCCCGCGGCCACCGGGCGCACGCGCCTGGCGTCCACGGCGGTGAGCCGTACGCCGTGGCACGCCTGGCCGGCGTACGGCCCCTCGCCGGGCGAGAACGACGTGGCCGCCAGCTGCATCCCCCACTCGGCGGGGAGTTGCACCGCGTCGAGCACGCGCGCCGCGTCGAGCCACGGCGCGCCGACCTGCTGGAAGGGGTGGGCGGTCCCGCGCCCGACGCCGAGGTTGGTCCCCTCGAACAGGCAGGTCCCGGGGTAGGCCAGCGCGGCGTCGAACGACGGCATCGCGGGCGACGTCGGGATCCACGGGAGCGCGAGGGCCGGCCACATCATGTCGCGCCGCCACCCGTCGCACGTCACCACCGACAGCCGCGCCTCCCGCACGCGGGTCTGCGCCCACAGGCGCGCCAGCTCGCCCAGGGTGAGCGCATGCCGGATCGGGATGGACCAGCGCCCGATGAACGACGCGCACGTCGCCTCGTCCAGCATGGGCCCCTCGGCGCCCTCGAGCACGCCGCCTAACGGGTTGGGACGGTCGAGCACGGCCAGCGGCGTCCCGGCGCGCGCGCACGCTTCCAGCACGTGGGACAGCGTCCAGGCATACGTATAGAAGCGTGCCCCCACGTCCGGGACGTCGAACAGGACCAGGTCCAGGTCGGCGAGCGATTCCGCCGGGGGGGCGAAGCGCTCGCCGTAGAGCGAGACGACCGGAAGCCCGGTCGTGGCATCGACGCCGTCGCGCATCGGCGCGCCGTCCTCGCCCACGGCGGCAAGGCCGTGCTCGGGAGAGAAGAGCCGGACGATCGGAATTCCTGCCTCGAGGAGCGCCACGCGTGAGCGCGCCGCCGCGTCAGCGGCGAGGCGCGCGGCCTCGTTGGTCACCAGCCCGACGCGCGCCGCCAGGGGGAGGAGCGCGCCGTCGCGCACGACGCGGTCGACACCGAACGCCACCCCGGCGCCACTCATGCGGCGGCGCCGGGGGGCGACGCGATCCCGCGCCGAAGCATCCCTTCGTGCCCGGGCACGACGCGTCGGTCTCCGCGCCGCCTACTTCCGGTAGTCCAGCGCCGGCTTGTCGCGGTCGAGGCGCGTCTTGTACACGAAGTCGGCGCCACGCCGCTGGTCGAACTCGGCCCGGGCCTTCACCAGGAGGGACGGATCGCGGAAGAGGTCGATGGCGGTGAGCGACATCGTCTTGGCGGCGACCATCATCCCCTTGGCGCCGATCGGCGTGCCGCCAGCCGCAACCGCCTGCCACGAGTGCGCCGGCGTCCCCGGCACCCAGGTGGCGGCGCTGAGCTGCACCGTCGGCACCGCCCACGACACGTCGCCCATGTCGGTGCTGGCCGGGTCGACGCTCCCCCCGGAGAAGGGGAAGACCTTCGCCGCATCGTCGATGGGCGGCACCGGCCCCTGGAGCGTCTTCCGCAGCTGCTCGGCGAAGGCCCGATCGTCGGCCGTGTACTGCACGCCCCCCACGCGCTCGAGGTTCTTCTGCTGGACCCTCGACAGCACCTCGTTGGGAAGGATGTTGTAGACCGCGCCGATGGTCTCGTGATCCACCGTCGTCCCCGTCCCGAGCGCGGCGCCCTTGGAGGCGTTGATGATCCGCTCCCAGATCTCGTCCAGCACCCGCATGTCGCCCTGGCGCGCGTAGATGAACAGCTCGGCGAAGTCGGGGACCACGTTCGGTGCCCGCCCGCCGGCGGTGATGATGTAGTGGATGCGCGTGTCCTGCGGGACGTGCTCGCGCATCATGTTCACCATGTGCGTCATCGCCTCGACGCCATCGAGCGCGGAGCGTCCCTTGTCGGGTGCCGCGGCCGCGTGCGCCGAGATGCCGCGGAAGCGGAACTTGGCCGAGATGTTGGCCAGCGTGCTGTTGGCGTCGACGCCGTTGCGGTCGCCCGGATGCCACGACACCACGGCGTCGACATCCTTGAACAGCCCGGCGCGCACCATGTAGACCTTGCCGCTCCCCCCTTCTTCGGCGGGGGTGCCGTAGAAGCGGAGCGTCCCCGGAACCTTGTTGGCCACCATCCACTCCTTGACCGCGATCGCGGCCGCGGTGGAGGCGGTGCCGAACAGGTGATGCCCGCACCCGTGCCCCGCCCCGCCCTCGGCGACCGCCTTCTTGAACGGGGTCGCCTCCTGCGAGAGCCCGGGAAGGGCGTCGAACTCGCCGACGATGGCGATGACGGGTTTGCCACTTCCGTAGGAAGCGACGAAGGCGGTGGGCTCGCCGGCGACGCCGACCTCGAGCGAGAAGCCGGCCCCCTCGAGCTCCCGCTGGAGGAGGGCGCTCGACCTCTCCTCCTGGTAGCCGACTTCGGCGAAGCCCCAGATCTGCTTGGCGACGCCGGCGTAGTGGTCGAACCGCGCGTCGAGGGCGGCGAGGACGGCAGCGCCCGGATCACCCTTCTTGCCCTGCGCGCCGAGCGAGAGCGGCGCGAGGGCGGCGGCGAAGCAGGCGAGGGCGAGCGACCGGGGAAGGCCAGGGAAGGCGCGCATGGGTGCGGGAGGGTGGGGGATGCCGCGAACATAGCCCGCACCACGGACGCGTCAATCGGCGGGCGCGCTCCCGGGACGTGAGAGCGCGCCAACCACGCAGGAGGTTACGGCGCCGGCGCGCGATGCCCGCCCTACCGCTCCCTCCAGGGGATGTCGCGCGCGCGGTGGAAGTTGATGCCTAACGCGGCCAGGCGGGGGGCGTGGTCGCCAAGGCGGCGCTGGAACGACGCCCAGGTGCGGTTGCCCTGCATGGACCATCCGACCTCGGCGAGCGCGACCAGGCGCGGGAAGGCCATGAACTCGAAATCGGTGCGGCGCTCCAGCGTCTCGGACCAGAGCGGCGCCTCGACGCCGAGGATCGCCTGGTCGGCCACGCCGGGGATCGCCGTTGCCGGGTCCCAGTCATAGGCGAAGCGCACGCCGAACACCCCGGCCCACATGAGCCCGAGCGTCGTGGCGCTATCGTACTTCATGTCGAGGTACGTGCGATTGCCGGGGGAGAGGATCACGCGGCCACCGCGCGCCGCATGCACGTGCGACGAGTCGCTGGCCCGTCCCCGCGCCGGGCGCCAGTGCTGCACGACGGTGCCGGGGTCGAGGCGCGCCGCCGCGATCTCGCCCCACCCGATGACCCGCTTCCCGTGTCCGCGCACGATCCCCTCCACGCGTTCGACGAAGCGCAGGTACTCGTCGTGCGAGAGCTTCTCCACCTCGTCGCCCCCGATGTGGAAGTACTCGCCGGGGGTGAGCGCCGTGATCTCGCGCACCACGTCGTCGATGAAGCGGTAGACCGTGTCGCGCGAGGCGCACAGCGCGCTGAAGCCCACGCGGATCCCGGTGTAGAGCGGGGGGGCGACGCCGTTGCAGTTGAGCTCGGGATACGAGGCGAGCGCCGCGTTCGTGTGCCCCGGCATGTCGATCTCGGGGACGACGGTGATGAAGCGCTCGGCGGCGTAGGCGACGAGGTCGGCGTACTGTGCCTGGGTGTAGTACCCGCCCGCCGCCCCGCCCACCTGCGTGCTCCCGCCGGTGCGCGCGAGGTTCGACCACGACGCGATCTCGATGCGCCACCCCTGGTCGTCGGACAGGTGCAGGTGCAAGCGGTTGAGCTTGTGCAGCGCCATGGCGTCGATGTAGCGCTTGACGTCGTCGGCGGGGAGGAAGTGGCGCGCCACGTCGAGCATCGCCCCGCGCCATGCATAACGAGGGCGGTCGACGATGCGCACCGCGGGGACGGCCAGGCTCCGTCGCACCGCGGCCCGGTGCTCGACCGACGGCGGGAGGAGCTGCCGCAGCGTCTGCACCGCGTTGAAGAGCCCGTGGGGGGCGCTGGCGCGGAGCGCGACGCCGCTGCCATCGGCCGACAGGGTGTATCCCTCGTCCCCGAGCGTGTCCGGGGCCATGAGGAGGGCGATGCTGCGCGCCGGGATCGCCTGCCCCGGCGCCAGGCGGCCCACCCCCCCGATCGAGGTGGCGGGTGCCAGCATGGCCGCCAGTTGACGCGCCACTCGCTCCACCTCGGCCGGGGCGTCGGCGGCGATCACGATGCGCGTGCTGTCGGTGACGGTGAACGAGTCGCCCGGCGTCGCGCGCACGCTCAGCGGGGCGGGGATGACTCCCTGCGCGCGCGGAAGCGGGTGCGGGGCGAGGCGTACCCCGGGGGCGCGGTGGCACCCCGCCGTGGCGAGGAGCGTGACGAGCGCGAGCGGCAGCGCTCGCGGCAACGCAGGAAGGGACAAGCGAGGGCGCATTGGATTGGCGGACCATTCGAGGGAGCGAGCCAATAGTATCGCGCGCGCCCGGGGGCGCCACCGCTCGGGCGCGACCCGAGATTCCGGCGCCGGTAAACGCATCCGGGCGCCGAGGTGTCAGACCCTACGACAGCAGTAAGGAAGGACGCGAGCAATTCCGACTCGTCGACTCGCCCTCTCGTCTTCCAGGGAAATGCCCGAGCCCACCCATCTCACCGACCTCCAGCTCGCGATCGTTCGGATCCTCTGGACCCGCGGCCCATCCACCGTGATCGAGGTGCAGGAGTCGCTCCTTCCCGACCGTCCCCTGGCGCAGACGACGGTCGCGACGCTCCTGACGCGCCTCGAGAAGCGTGGTGTCGTGACCCACGGCAACTCGGGGCGGCAGTACCAGTACCGGGCGCTGGTGACCGAGATCGAGGTCCGTCGCTCGATGGTGTCGGAGCTGACGGAGATGCTCTTCGCCGGGCGGCCGGCGGCGCTCATCTCGCACCTCATCGGCGAGCGGGAGATTGCCCCGGGTGACCTGGACGAGGTGAAGCGGCTGATTGCCGACGCCGAGCAGCGGGCCGCGGGCAATGGACGCTAGGCTCCTCTTCCCGCTCGTGGCGATGGTCGGGCGCGCCAGCGCGGTCATCGGGGGCTGGCTCCTGACGTATGCCGTGCACAGCACGGTGCTGATTGCCGCCGCCTGGTTGCTGGCGTCGCGCTCGCGCATCCGGTGGTCGGCGGCGGCGCGCCACGCCATCTGGGGAGTGGCGCTGGTGGCCGGGTTCGTCACGGCGGCGATGCAGCTGGCCAGCCCGTGGGCGCCGGCCGGCGGGACGTTGCGGCTGCCGGGGGCACGGCGGGTCGTGGCGGCGGTGCGGGTGGTGGAGCGCGAGACCCCGGGAGCGCGGGCGCCCGGTGGCGAGCTCCCCGCCCCGGGCGCGCGGCGCCCCCCGGAGGTGCCGCCGCGAATGACACCCCCGGCCGCGACCAGGCTCGTCATGGTGGGGGTGCCGTGGACGACGATCGCCGTGTCGGCGTGGGCGCTGGTGACGCTGGCGCTGGTGGGGCGACATGTCGCCGCCCGGCGGCGGCTGGCGCACGCGCTCGCCGGCCGGCGCAGCGCCGAGCATTCGCTGGCGGCAGGGGCGCTGCGCCACATCCGGTCGCTGGCGGGGATCCGGCGCCCGGTGGCGCTCAGCACCAGCGAGGCGCTCGCGGCGCCCGCGGCCATCTCGTCCGACGAGATCGTCCTCCCCGCCCGCGTGCTGCGCGAGCTCTCGCTCGCCGAGCAGGAGGGGGTGCTGGCACACGAGCTGGCGCACGTGGTACGGCGCGACACGCTGTGGTTGCGCCTGGCGGCTTGGGCGGGGGCGCTGGCCTGGTTCCAGCCGCTCAATCGCCTGGCCGTTCGCCAGATGCAACTCTCGGCCGAATTCGCCGCCGATGCCTGGGCGGTCGGGGTGACGCGCGCGCCGCTGGCGCTGGCGCAGGCGCTGGCCCGGGTGGCGGAGTGGGTCGCCCCCGGCACGGGGGCGCACGCGGCGGTGGCGCCGGGCGCCGACGGCTCGCCCCTCGTCGAGCGCGTCCGCCGCCTGACGACGCTGCGCCGCGAGCCCGAGGGGGCGGGGA